>JASHOI010000444.1 GCA_030041195.1 Streptosporangiaceae bacterium
GCCTGGTCGCGGCGCTCGCCGCGGCGGCCGACCCCGACCTCGCCCTGGCAAGCCTGGCCAGGCTGCCGCGTGACGGCCCGATGTGGGCCGCGCTGCGCGCCGACGAGGACTTCCGGGCGCGGCTGGTCGCCGTGCTGGGGGTCAGCGCCGCGCTCGGCGGCCATCTCGCCCGCCACCCCGGTGACTGGACGGTGCTCAGCGGTCCCGGGGCGCTGCACCGCCCATCGGCCGGCGAGCTCACCGGTGAGTTCCTCGCCGCGGCTGAAACCGCCGACCCGGCCACCGCGCTGCGCGTCGCCTACCGCCGCCGGCTGCTGCACCTGGCCGCCAGGGACCTGACCGGAGCCGAGGGATTCGCCGAGGTCGCGGCCGAGCTGGCGGACCTGGCCGCGGCGGCGCTCGAGGCGGCGCTGGCGATCGCGACATCCCAGCTGCCGCCGGACGCCGCGCCGCCCAGGCTCGCGGTCATCGCGATGGGCAAGTGCGGCTCCCGGGAGCTGAACTACGCCAGCGACGTCGACGTGATCTTCGTGGCCGGCGAAGGGGACGTCGCGGCGGCGACCCGGCTGGCCGCCGCGATGATCCGGGTCTGCACGGGGCCCGGGACCGAGGAGGCGCTGTTCCCGATCGACCCGAACCTCCGCCCCGAGGGCCGGGACGGGCCGCTGGTGCGGACGCTGGCGAGCCACCGCGCCTACTACGAGCGCTGGGCCAAGACCTGGGAGTTCCAGGCGCTGCTCAAGGCGCGCCCGGTCGCGGGCGACGCCGGGCTCGGCCGGGCCTACCTGGCCACCGTCGGCCCCATGGTCTGGGAGTCGGCGCAGCGCGAGAACTTCGTTGCCGACGTGCAGGCCATGCGGCGGCGGGTGCTCGGCAGCCTGCCCGCCGACCGGGCCGGGCGGGAGATCAAGCTCGGCCCCGGCGGCCTGCGGGACATCGAGTTCGCCGTGCAGCTGCTGCAGCTCGTGCACGGGCGCACCGACGAGACGCTGCGCGCCGCCGCCACGCTGGACGCGCTCGCCGCGCTGGCCAAGGGCGGTTACGTGGGCCGCGAGGACGCCGCGAGCCTGGCCGCCGCGTACCGGTTCCTGCGCACGATCGAGCACCTGCTGCAGCTGCGCCAGCTCCGGCGGACGCACACGCTGCCCGAGGACCCGGCGGTACTGCGCCAGGTCGGCCGCGCGATCCGGGCAGTGAAGAGGGAAGGGGAGGTGGGTGGGGATCGAGCCCCGGAACACGCTGACCCGGCCGACGACCTCGTCGCGCAGTGGCGCCGGCACGCCGGGCAGGCCCGGTGGCTGCACGAGAAGCTGTTCTACCGGCCGCTGCTCGAGGCGGTGGCCCGGCTGCCCACCGACGACGTCCGGCTGACCAAGCAGGCGGCCCGGGCGCGGCTGGAGGCGCTCGGCTACGCGGACCCGGGCGGAGCGCTGCGGCACATCGAGGCGCTCACGTCGGGCATGTCCCGCCGGGCCGCGATCCAGCGGACGCTGCTGCCCGCGATGCTCGGCTGGTTCGCCGACGCCGCGCAGCCCGACGCCGGGCTCCTCGCGTTCCATCAGGTGAGCGACGCGCTCGGGGACTCGTCGTGGTACCTGAGGCTGCTGCGCGACGACACCAGGGTCGCGCAGCGGATGGCCAGGCTGCTGGCGTCGAGCCGGTACGCCACCGGGCTGCTGCTGCGCGCCCCGGACGCCGTGGCGATGCTCGGCGACGACGCGAAGCTCGCTGCGAGGCCCATGGCGGCGCTGCTAGCCGAGGCCGAAGCCACCGTGCGCAGGCACCACACCGCCGAGGAAGCGGTCGCGGCCGTGCTGGCGCTGCGCCGCCGGGAACTATTCCGCACCGCCGTGGCCGACCTGCTCGGCCTGTCCGGCATCGAGGAGACCGGCGAGGCGCTCACCGACGTCGCCGCGGTGACGGTCGCCGCCGCCCTTGACGCGGCGGCCAGGAAGGCCGGGCAGGGCGGGCAGGGCGGGCAGGGCCGTCCGCTGCCGACCAGGATCTGCGTGGTGGCGATGGGCAGGCTCGGCGGCCACGAGATGGGCTACGCCAGCGACGCGGATGTGCTGTTCGTACACGAGCCGCTGCCCGGCACCGACGAGGAGGCGGCGACCCGGGCCGCGCACGCGGTCGCCGAGGAACTGCGCGGGCTGCTGGCCCGGCCGGGCCCCGACCCGCCGCTGCCGGTCGACGCGGCGCTGCGCCCGGAGGGCAAGCAGGGGCCGCTGGTGCGCACGCTCGCCTCCTACCGTGCCTACTACCAGCGCTGGTCCGCCCCGTGGGAGGCCCAGGCCCTGCTGCGCGCCGAGCCGGTCGCCGGCGATACCGGCCTCGGCGCCGCGTTCATGGCCATGGCCGACGAGTTCCGGTATCCCGCCGGCGGGATGGGCGACGCCGCGGTCAGGGAGGTCAGGAGGATCAAGGCGCGGATGGAGGCCGAGCGGATGCCACGCGGCGTCGATCCCGCGCTGCACCTCAAGCTGGGCCCCGGCGGGCTCACCGACGTCGAGTGGGTGGTGCAGTTGCTGCAGCTGAGGCACGCCGGGGCAATACCTTCGCTGCGTACCACCCGGACCCTGGCCGCGCTGCAGGCGGCGCGGGACGAGGGCCTGATCGCCAGCCAGGACGCGGGCGCGCTGGCCGCGGCGTGGCGGCTGGCCGCCCGGATCCGGAACGCGGTGATGCTCGTGCGCGGCAGGCCGACCGACTCGGTGCCCACGGCGCAGCCGGAACTGGGCGCCGTGGCCCGGCTGCTCGGCTACGCGCCCGACGCGTCGCAGGACCTGGTCCAGGACTACCGCAGGGCCGCCCGTCGGGCGCGCGCCGTGATGGAGCGCGTGTTCTACGGCTGAGCGCTCACAGCCGGCCGTTGTCGCGCAGCGTCACCAGCGAGCTCACCGTGATGAACCCGCGCCAGTCCAGCTCGGCGGCGGGAGACCAGGACGGCCAGTTGAACGTCCAGCCGCCGTCGTCGCGCTGCCCGGCGGCGAGATGGTCCAGGTGCGCGCCGATCACCGCGTCGCTGAACAGGCTCCTGGCCAGCGAATCGGGCCGGCGAGCGTAACCGAGCGGCGAGTGCGTCTCGCCGGGCGCATCCGGGTCCAGCGTCACGACCTTCAGCAGCATCGGCGCCACATCCTGCAGCGCCTGCCGCGCCCGGTCCCGGTCCGGCACGTGGTCGAGGAAGCTCACCACCCCGTACAGGTCGTACGGGCCGGGTTCGCCATGAAGCGTCCCGATCCTGGACCACATCAGCTCGGTGGCCCGGTCCAGCCATGGATGCGACACGCCGCGCGCGTGCAGCGTGCCCGCGATCTGGCCGGTCGAGACCAGCGAGGCCGGCCGGCCGGGCTCGGGCGCCCACCAGGGGGCGTGCGGCCAGCCCTCGATCGACGGCTCGACGAACACCGAGCCGCCCTCGGCCGGCGCGTTGGCCTGCAGCCAGTCGCACGCCCCCATCACCAGGCCGCTGTCCCAGGCGTCCGCCTCGTCCAGGATCCTCAGCCCGAGCTCGATCGCGGCCGGCTGGGTGCCCGGTCCGCGGCCGTCGGGTTCCAGGCCGTGGCCGAACCCGCCGTCGGGGTTGCGGTAGGCGGCGACGGCGTCCCGTACCGGCTCCGCGTCGCCGTTACCGAACAGCCGCTCAAACCGGCGCCGGTCCAGCACGCGGGCGCCGGCCGCGACGAACTGCGCGGCCGAATCAAGATCAGTTTTGCTCATGAGCCCATCGGATCACAGCACCGGGACAAGTGGCTTGAACGAATGGGACACCCCGGTGAAAGACTGGTCCGGTGGATTTGGCGCCGGGGTACCGCGAGCTCGCACCTGGCGTCGCGTTCAAGGCGGCGCTGCACTGCCTGTGGGTCTCGGTGGCGGCCCCCGGCGGGGAGCAACCCGTGCAGGTGCTGCCGGACGGGTGCACCGACCTGATCTGGCAGAGCGGCGCCGGGGCCTTCGTGGCGGGACCGGATACCGGGCCCGCGCCGTTCGCGTGGGGGCCGGGCACGGTGCTGGTGG
>JASHOI010000445.1 GCA_030041195.1 Streptosporangiaceae bacterium
CCTGGCGCATGGTATGCACGGCGCGCCAGAGTGAGCGCTTTGGCCGAATCTACGTTTGACTTGCTGGCGTCAGACAGCGGTTTTCCATGATCGCGGTGGATTTGTTGTCGTATCTGCGAAAAACCCACCGCGATCATGGAAACGGGCCTGGCGCCAAGATCAAACCGGCGTGTTGATGATCTGCGAGCCCTATTTGCCGCGGATCCTCCTAGATCATTGTGAGCGGTGGCTGAGGTGTCCGGCCGGGGCGAGAGCGGCGGGTTAGGGACCCCGGCTGGGCCCCGAGCGGCGGCTGGGAACCCCCGGCTGGGCCCGAGCGGCGGCTGGGAACCCCCGGCTAGGGCCGGAGCGGCGGCTGGGGTACCTGGGCTGGGGCGGTGGGCTAGCTGATGCCGTGGCGGCGCAGAATCGCCGCAACGTCGGGGTCGAGGCCGTCGTCGGCGCCGCCTTTGCCCTGCTTGCCCTGCTTGGCGGGCTTCGCCTGCCTGGGCGCCGCGCCCACCTGAGCGACCGGGCGGGTGGCCTGGCCGGCGGTGACGGCGGCCTGGCCGTCGGACTGGCTGACTTCCTTGCCGTCGCGTTCCTTGCCGCGCCGCTTCCTCCTCCGCAGCAGCGGCACCCCGCCCGACACCATGAAGATCACCGCGGACAGGACGAAGAGGATAACGCCGGCCCAGGTCTTGGGCGAGAACACGAACGAGCTGGCGAACTGCACCACGGCCGAGCCGATGCGCCCGACCAGCAGGATCGATCCGGTGAGATAGAGCGCGAGCGGCAGCAGGGACCAGGCCACGGCCCGGATACCGCGCCGGAGGCCTTTGCGCCGCCAGGTGAACCAGCTGAGAACCAGCCCGACGCCGGTCAGCCCGATGCAGATCGGGAACCACGCGATGCTGTTCCAGGTATTCATGCCCGCCTCCCTCGTCCCGCGTCGCTCCGAACGCTCTGCTGGAGGCGCGGCTCAGGCGTGTCCCTTTCATCGTCGCACATATCCGGATGGACCTGAGCCACTGCGGAGCGGGCTCGGCCGCGCTGGCCCGGCACTAACTGGAGGCCACGAGCCTGCGCAGCATGGCGAGGTTGACCTGGCGGAGCGACGCGGCGACCACCCGGCCCGGCCCGGCCGGGATCGGCACCAGGCTGGGCACCGCGACCAGCTTGCAGCCGGCCGCTTCGGCCGAGGCGACGCCGTTCGGCGAATCCTCGAGCGCAACGCACGACCGCGGGTCGGCGCCGAGCAGCGAAGCAGCCAGCAGGTACGGTTCCGGGTCGGGTTTGCCTCTGGTCACGTCGGCGGCACACACGGTCGCGGTGAAGTCCGCGCCGAGTTGCAGCAGCACGGCGTCCATGACCGGCCGTTCGGACGACGTCACCAGCGCGCACGGCAAACCCGCCGCGCGCACCTCGGCGAGCAGCTCGCTGGCGCCCGGCATTGTGATCAGGGTCCGGGACAGCAGCAGCGACGTCATGCCTTCCACCAGCCACCGCCCGACCTCCTCGCGGCTGGCCGGGCGGTTCGCCCGGGCCAGCAGGTACGAGACGGTACGCGGCAGTGAGCCCCCGACCAGGGCCTGCTGGTCGGCCTCGCTCCATTCGCCGTGCAGTCGCGCCATCACGGCGCATTCGACCTCGAACCAGAGCGGCTCGGAGTCGACGAGCAGCCCGTCCATGTCGAACAGGACGCCCTGCAGCGTCCGGTCGGTAGCGGATGCGGCCGATTGGGGACCGGCCGGCTCCGTCGGCTGGCGCAGCGTCATCAGGTGCTGAAGTAGCTAGCTTCGGGATGATGCGTGATCAGCGCGTCGGTGGACTGCTCCGGCGCGAGCTGGAACTCCTCCGACAGCGTGACCCCGATCCGCTCCGGTTCGAGCAGTCGCACGACCTTGGCCCGGTCCTCCAGGTCCGGGCAGGCCGGGTAGCCGAACGCGTACCGGCAGCCCCGGTAGCGCACCTTCAGGAGCCCGTCCAGGTCGGCCGGGTCGTCATCGGCGATGCCGAGTTCCCGCCTGACCCTGCTGTGCCAGTATTCCGCCAGCGCCTCGGCCAGCTGGACGGACAGGCCGTGCAGCTCCAGGTAGTCCCGGTAGGCGTTTTTGGCGAACAGCTCTGCTGTGGCTTCACTGATCCGCGATCCGACGGTGACCAGCTGGAACGCGACCACGTCCGTCTCGCCCGACTCGCGGCAGCGGAAGAAGTCGGCCAGGCACAGGTGACGGTCGTGCCGCTGCCGCGGGAACGTAAGCCGTTCCCGCTGGTTCCCGTCCTCCCCGAGGATCACCAGGTCGTCGCCCTCGCCGACCGCGGGGTAGTAGCCGTAGACCACGGCGGCTTCCATGAGGCCCTCGGTCTGGATCCGGTCCAGCCACATCCGCAGCCGCGGCCGTCCCTCGGTCTCAACCAGCTCGGCGTAGGAAGACCCGCCCTCGCCGCGCGACGGCTTGAGGCCCCACTGGCCCATGAACGTCGCGCGCTCGTCCAGGAAGGCCGCGTAGTCGGCCAGCTGGATGCCCTTGACGACGCGGTGGCCGGTGAACGGCGCGACCGGCACCGGGTTGTCGGCGGCCACGTCGGACCGGGCCGGCATGTCCTCGGGCTCGGTGAGGCGCAGCAGCGATCCCTGCCGCACCCGCCGTTCCCGCAGCGCCGGCAGTTGCGCGCCCTCCTCGCCGCGTTTGACGGCCATGAAAGCGTCCATCAATGCCAGGCCCTCGAACGCGTCGCGTGCGTAGCGGACCTGGCCGGCAAACAGGCTGGTCAAGTCCTGCTCCACGTAGCCGCGGGTGAGCGCGGCGCCGCCGAGCAGCACCGGCCACCGGTGGGCCAGGTGCCGCGAGTTCAGCTCCGCCAGGTTGTCCCGCATCACCACGGTGGACTTCACCAGCAGGCCGGACATGCCGATGACGTCGGCGGCACTGGACTCCGCGGCTTCCAGGATCGCCGATATCGGCTGCTTGATGCCGATGTTGACCACGTCATAGCCGTTGTTCGACAGGATGATGTCGACCAGGTTCTTGCCAATGTCGTGCACGTCGCCCTTGACCGTGGCCAGCACGATCCTGCCCTTTCCGGACTCGCCGGAGCGCTCCATGTGCGGTTCCAGGTAGCCGACCGCAGCCTTCATCACCTCGGCCGATTGCAGCACAAACGGAAGCTGCATCTGACCGGAGCCGAACAGGTCGCCGACCGTTTTCATCCCGTCGAGGAGCACCTCGTTCACGATTTCCAGGGCGGGCCGCTCGGCAAGCGCCTCCTCCAGGTCGGCTTCCAGGCCGTTGCGCTCACCGTCGATGATCCGGCGCTTCAGCCGTTCCCACAGCGGCAGCCCGGCCAGTTCGGCGGCCCGGCTGGCCTTGACCGCCGCGGCGTCCACGCCCTCGAACAGCTCGAGCAGCCGGGCCAGCGGGTCGTACCCGTCGCTCCTTCGGTCATAGACCAGATCGAGTGCCACCTGCAGCTGGTCCTCGGGTATCCGGGAGATCGGCATGATCCGGGACGCGTGCACGATCGCCGAGTCCAGCCCGGCCTGTACGCACTCCGCGAGGAACACGGAGTTGAGCACGGCGCGCGCGGCGGGGTTCAGCCCGAACGAGACGTTGGAGACCCCCAGCGTGGTCTGCACGCCGGGGTAACGCCGCTTCAGCTCGCGGATCGCCTCGATGGTCTCGATCGCGTCCCGCCTGGTCTCCTCCTGCCCGGTGGCGATCGGAAACGTGAGGCAGTCGACGATGATGTCGCCGAGCCGCATCCCCCAGTTGCCGGTCAGGTCCTCGACCAGCCGGGTGGCCACGGCGAGCTTCCAGCCGGCGGTGCGGGCCTGGCCCTGCTCGTCGATGGTGAGCGCGATCACGGCGGCGCCGTGCTCGCGGACCAGCGGCATGACCCGGGCGATCCGTGACCCGGGCCCGTCGCCGTCCTCGTAGTTCACCGAGTTCACCACGGCGCGGCCGCCGAGCAGCTCGAGGCCGGCCCCGATCACCTCGGGCTCGGTGGAGTCGAGCACCAGCGGCAGGGTCGCGGCGGTGGCCAGGCGCCCGGCCACCTGCCGCATGTCGCTGACGCCGTCCCGGCCCACATAGTCCACGCAGACGTCGAGCAGGTGCGCGCCGTCTCTGGTCTGGGCGCGGGCGATCTCGACGCAGTCGTCGTAGCGCTCGGCGACCATGGCCTCGCGGAACGCTTTTGAGCCGTTGGCGTTGGTGCGTTCGCCGATCGCGAGGAACGCGGTGTCCTGGCGGAACGGTACGTGCTGGTAGAGCGAGGCCACGCCGTCCTCGGGACGCGGCTCGCGGGGCGTGAGCGGGCGGTCGCGCAGCCGCCGCGCCACCTCGGCCATGTGCTCCGGCGTGGTGCCGCAGCAGCCGCCGACCATGGCCAGGCCGAACTCGCCCCAGAACCCCTCGTGCGCGTCGGCCAGCTGCCCGGGGGTCACCGGGTAGTAGGCGCCGTCGGCGGTCAGCTCGGGCAGTCCGGCATTCGGCATGCACGAGAGCGGCAGCGTGGCGTGCGCGGCGAGGTAACGCAGGTGCTCGCTCATCTCGGCAGGACCGGTCGCGCAGTTGAGCCCGATGACATCGATGCCGAGCGGCTCGAGTGCGGTGAGCGCGGCGCCGATTTCGGAGCCGAGCAGCATCGCCCCGGTGGTCTCGATCGTCACCTGGGCGATCAGCATGATGTCGGCGCCGGTCTGCGCGGCCCAGGCAGCGATGGCCCGCCGCGCCCCGATGATCGCCGCCTTGGCTTGCAGCAGGTCCTGGCAGGTCTCCACGATCAGCGCATCGGCGCCGCCGCGCAGCAGGCCGGCGGCGTTGGCCTGGTAGGTGTCCCGGAGCTCGGCAAACGTCACGTGGCCGAGCGTGGGCAGCTTGGTGCCCGGGCCCATGGACCCGAGCACCCAGTGTGGTCGAGCCCGGTCGCCGCCGCTCGCCCGGTCGTCGATGCACTTGCGCGCGATTCGCGCGCCGGCCTCGGCGAGCTCCTCGATCCGGTCCGCGATGCCGTATTCGCCGAGATTGCCGAGGTTCGCGCCGAAGGTGTTTGTCGTGATGCAATCCACCCCGGCATCGAGGTAGCCGTCGTGTATCGACCGGACGATGTCCGGCCTGGTGACGTTCAGTATCTCGTTGCAGCCCTCGAGGCCCGCGAAGTCGTCGAGCGTGGTGGGGCAGCCTTGAAGCATCGAGCCCATCGCCCCGTCCGCGATCAGCAGCCGTTCGCCGATCGCTGTTCGCAGGGTCGGTGAAGGCCTGGTTTCGAAGGTCATAGTGGGCCCAATTCTAGGTGTGGGCCTCGGCCGGGCAGGGCCAGGACCTGTCGCCCTCCCGCAACGTGCCGGCCACGTTACGCGGTGATCATGGTCGTGCACGTAACCTGGAGCACGAGGAACTTCAGGAGGTGGTGGAGATCGAGCTCGACAGCATCGGAAAGCTCAACTCGCCAGCGGTCATCGCTGCCTTCGAGGGCTGGAATGACGCAGGCGAGGCTGCTAGCGGGGTCATCAGCCACCTCGCTGGCGCGTGGGATTCCACGCCTGTCGGCGCCATCGATCCGGAGGATTTCTACGATTTCCAGGTAACCCGGCCGGTAATGGAGGTATCCGACGGGCGGACGGACCGCCTGATCTGGCCCACCACCCGGCTGACGCTGGCCAGGCCGGAGGGAATCGACCGCGATCTGCTCCTGCTGCACGGCATCGAGCCCAACATGCGGTGGCGGGCGTTCAGCGACGAGCTCGTGGCCGCGTTCACGGAGCTCGGCGCCGAACTGGTGATCCTGCTCGGCGCGCTGCTGGCCGACTCGCCGCACACCCGCCCGGTACCGGTGAGCGCCGCGGTCTCCGATCCCGAGCTCTCCGAGCGCCTGCACGTCGATCCGGTCGATTACAAGGGCCCCACCGGGATCGTCGGCGTGCTGCAGCACGCCTGCATCGCCGCCGAGGTTCCTTCGGTCTCGCTGTGGGCCGCCGTGCCGCACTATGTGGCCCAGCCGCCCAGCCCGAAGGCCACGCTGGCGCTGCTGCGCGGCGTCGAGGACATCCTGGACGTCACGCTGCCCCTGGCCGACCTGCCGGACGACGCGCGAGCCTGGGAACGCGGCGTTGACGAGCTGGCCGACCAGGACACCGAGGTCGCCGAGTACGTGCGGACCCTCGAGGAGCAACGGGACGCCACCGACGACCCGCAGGCCAGCGGCGACGCGATAGCCCGCGAGTTCGAGCGCTACCTGCGGCGCCGCGGCGACCGCGGCGAGCGGTAACGCCAGCGAGCACGTAGTCGAAATCCGGCAACCCAGCATAAGTCCTCATGATCGGGTTATTGGGTGACCCTGTCAGTCGTATTGACTGACGCGATACCCCAATCCGGCAGGATGTCGCACTCCGGCCAGGGGCGGCCGTGGTGGAGGCGGCTGGGGTTCTCCCCGGGGCTAATATGGCGGCCAGGGGACGGCGGGCCAGTCCTCCGGCGGGAACGGGTGGACCCGGTGCTCGAGCAGCAGTTCGACCCGCTGCCGGGTGGCCTGCACCTCGGCCGGGGAGAGCCACCGGTCCAGGTCGGCGCGCAGCTCGCCACCGGCCATCGCCTGCTGCAGCCGCAGCAGCGCCGCGACGGCAGCCTTGGGCAGATGGCGGCCGCGCCACTGCCAGAGCACCGTGCGGAGCTTGTACTCCTCGCCGAAGCAGACCCCGTGGTCGCATCCGTACAGGTTGCCGCCGCGGTCGGGCAGCAGATGGCCGATCTTCCTGTCGGCGTTGTTCACGACCGCGTCGAACACGGCCATCTGCCGCAGCGCCGAGTTGTCCTTGCTGCGTGCCATCGCGATGACATCGACGCTCTCGTCGGACTCGATCCAGAGCTGGCACATTCCGGGCCCGAACGGGCCGTCGCGGAATACGGTCGGCGGCACCAGGTGCCAGCCAGCCGCGGCGGACACCGCATAGGCGGCAACCTCGCGGCCGGCCAGGGTGCCGGCCGGGAAATCCCAGAGCGGGCGCTCGCCGGCCACGGGCTTGTAGACGCAGGCCGCTTCCTTGCCCGCATCGCGCACCGTGCAGTAGAGCGTCGCGTTCGAGGCGACGACGAGCCTGCCCTGAACCTCAAGGCTGCCGTTGCTGAGCAGGCCCAGCGCGTCCGCGTCGTCCCCCGGCACCCGGGGCTCACCGGCACCGGCCGGGCCGCTGCCGCTGGCCGGCGTCGCGATCGGCGGCGGCGGCTCCCGCCCGCCGCGCTGTGCCGACTCACGCATTGCTTACCCGGTGCCCGTTCTGCCGTGGGCAGATGTGCCCCGAGGCGTCGAGCGGCAGGCCGCATAGCGGGCACGGCGGCCGGCCCTGGCCGACGATTCGCAGCGCGCGCTGGGTGAACGCGCGCGCCGCAGCTGCCGTGATCCGAACCCGCAGCACGCCAGGGCCGTCCTCCGGGATGTCTTCTGCCAAGTACTCGACGGGCGTCTCCGATTCCTCCTGCGCCTCGATCACGACGCGCTCGCCCTCAGGGTCCCACGCCAGCGCGATCACGCCTACCCGGAACTCCTCAAGCAGGGGCAGGTCGAGCGGTGCGTCGTCGGCGAGGCTGGACGGCGCGACGGCGGGCACCGGCGACTTCCCGCCGCTGTTGCGCAGCTCGTCGTCGAGCATCTCGTCCAGGCGCTCGGCGAGCCGGCTGACCTGGATCTTCTCCAGGACCACGCTGGTGACCCGGCCGTTGCCGCTGGCCTGGAGGTAGAACGTGCGCTCCCCCGGCTGGCCGACCGTCCCGGCGACGAACCTTTCCGGTGGGTCATATGTGTAGACCGCCATGGACCCTATCCTCCCGCTCCACCGCCGACGGCGGCGTCGGTCTCCCGTCGTGCCGCCGCCCCCGATCGCCCCGGCTCTGGTCGCTTGAGATTGGATACTCCCCCGCCAGTGTCATTCATCCGTACCAGGAACGGGCGCAGTGGCGTATAGCGGATCGCCGTGAGCGAGCAGGGATCGACCTGGATCCGCTGCAGCATGTCGATGTGCATGCCAAGGCTGTCCGCGATCACGGACTTGATCACGTCGCCGTGGGAGCAGATCAGGTAGGTCGCCTTGGGCCCGAGCCGGGAGTTCCACTCCCGGATCGCGCCGACCGCGCGGTGCTGCATGTCCATGATGGACTCCCCGTCAGCCCCGGGAAACCGCGCGGCGCCGGGATGCGCCTGGACCACGCGCCACAGCGGCTCCCTGGCCAGCCGCTTCAGCGGCTGGCCGGTCCAGTCGCCGTAGTGGCACTCGCCGAGCCGCTCGTCTTGCAGCACCTCCCCGGGGCGGCCTTCGCCGACGGCGGCTATCGCGTCAGCGGTCTGCCGGCACCGCTCCAGCGGGCTTGTGATGATCGCATCAAGCGGCAGCGGCGCGAGCCTCGCCGCCAGGGCGCCGGCCTGCTGCTGGCCCCGGTCATCCAGCGGGATGCCTGGCGTCCAGCCCGTCAGGACACTGCCGGTGGTGGCCGTCAGGCCATGACGCACCAAGAGAACCAGGGTCACGCCCCGACTCTACGGGGTGCCCAGGGCTGCGCCGGCCGGCCGGCCATGCTCGATCACGACCATGGTCATCGAGCCGAAAGTGATCTCGTCTCCCTCGCGGAGCGGGACCGGTTCGGTGATGCGCCAGCCATTGAGCCTGGTGCCGTTCGTCGAGCCCGCGTCGCTCAGCAGCCAGCGCCCCGCCTCCCGGCGCAGGCCGGCGTGGCTGCGGGACACGGTCATGTCGCGAAGAACGAGGTCGCACGCTGCGTCGCGGCCGATCGTGAAGCTGTCTTGGGAGCCAGAAGGCAGCACGAACGCCAGCGGCTGCGACGGTTCGAGGTAGCTGGCCACCCGCCGCCTGGCGGCGCGGCCGGCTTCGGCGAGGCGGCGCAGCGCGGCGCGCGCTGGCGACATCCGGGGAGCGGGCAGGTCGGATACGACGGCGGCCAGGTCACGGCGCCAGCGAGCGCGCAGCGCGGCATCGACCCGGACCATGAAGCTCTCGTGCGCCAGGGAGCCGTCGGCGAAGCGCTCCCGCAACTCGGCGACGACCCGCTCCCTGTCGGCATCGCAGACGCGCACCGCGGGCGCACGATCCGCCGGCCGGCCACGAAATGCCCGCATAGCCAGAAGTATCGGGTCAGGGCCGGGCGCGCACAAGCAGAAGACCTGAGCGAGCCGAAGCCCGCGGCGCCCGGAGGCGAGCGAGCCTAATGAACAGCTACGCCTCGGCGGCGGAGGCCGCGGACGCGGGGTTCTCCGCCGGCTCCGGGTTCTGCAGCGGGAAGTGGCACGCGGCCAGGTGCCCGGTTCCGGGGAACGCCCGCAGCGGCGGCTCGACCTCGGCGCAGATCTCCTCGGCCAGCGGGCAGCGGGTGCGGAACCTGCAGCCGGACGGCGGATGGATCGCGCTCGGCAGCTCTCCGGTGATGCCGGACCTGACCTTCGCCTGCTCCGCCTCTGGGTCGGCCACCGGCGCCGAGTCGAGCAGGCCCTTGGTGTACGGGTGGGCCGGCCGCAGGTACACGTCGTCCGCGGCCCCGACCTCGACCAGTTTGCCGAGGTACATGACGCCGATCTGGCTGGACAGGTAGCGCACCACCGCCAGGTCGTGGGAGATGAACAGGTAGGTCAGGCCGAGTTCCCGCTGCAGGTCGCGCATCATGTTAAGGATCTGGGCCTGGATCGACACGTCCAGCGCAGAGACGGGCTCGTCGGCGACGATGAGCTTCGGCGACAGTATCAGCGCGCGAGCGAAGCCGAGCCGCTGCCGCTGGCCGCCGGAGAACTCATGCGGGTACCGCTCCACCGCCGACTGCGGCAGCCCGACGTGGTCGAGCATTTCCGCTACCTTCTGGCGCCGCTCGGTACGAGACCCGATGTGCTGCACCACGAGCGGTTCGGTCAGCACCGTGCCTGCCCGCATCCGCGGGTCCAGCGACGCGTAGGCATCCTGGAACATCAGCTGAATGTCCTGGCGTTCCCTGCGGTATTGCCGGCCGCTGCTGCGCGACAGGTCCTTGCCGGCGAAGTTGATCGCCCCACCCGTCGGCTTGTCCAGGCCGACCACGAGCCTGCCGATCGTCGTCTTGCCGCAGCCGGACTCGCCGACCAGGCCGAGCGTCTGCCCGGCCCGGATCGCGAACGTCACATCGGCAACGGCGCTGACAAAGCCGACCCGCCGCTGCAGGACGGCTCCCTTGGTCACCGGGAAGTCCTTGATCAGGTGCTCGACGCTCAGCAGCACCTTGGAAGCGTCGCCGTCGGGCGGGGCGAGCTCGGGCAGGCGCGGGCCGACGTGCTCGACGGTGGGCTTGGTGCGGCTCCATTCCGGCTCGCCGACCGGGAAGTAGCAGGCAAACCGGTGCCCGACGGTCTCGCCGCCCAGTTCGGGCTCCTCCTCCCGGCACCGGTCCGTGGCGTACCGGCAGCGCGGGGCGAACCTGCAGGCCTTCGGGGGGTACATCAGGTCCGGGGGCAGCCCCGGGATCGAGTACAGCCGCTCCTTGCTCTCCGCCGCCTTGTCCGGCAGCGACTGGAACAACGCCTCCGTGTATGGGTGCCGCGGGTTGCCGAACAGCGTGGCGGTGTCGGTGGTCTCGACGATCTTCCCCGCGTACATCACCGCGACCCGGTCGGCGCGCCCGGCGATCACCCCGAGGTCGTGTGTGACCAGGATGACCGACATGCCCAGCCGCAGCCGGAGGTCGTCGATCAGCTCCAGGATCTGCTTCTGGATCGTCACGTCCAGCGCGGTGGTCGGCTCGTCGGCGATCAGCAGCTTCGGCTCGCAGGCCAGCGCCATCGCGATCATCACGCGCTGGCGCATGCCGCCGGAGAACTGGTGCGGATACTCCGTCATCCGCTCCTTGGCCTGTGGCAGCCCGACCAGGTTGAGCACTTCGGCGGCCCGGTCGAGGGCCTGTTCGTGGCTGACGCTCCGGTGCAGCTTGACGGCCTCGGCGATCTGCTTGCCCACGGTCATCGTCGGGTTCAGCGACGTCAGCGGGTCCTGGAAGATCATGCCGACCTCGTTGCCGCGGATCCGGCGCATGTCGTCGGCCGAGAACGAGCTGATCTCCTGCCCGCTCAGCGTGATGCTGCCGCCGGTGATGTGGCCGCCGGTGGGCAGCAGCTGCATGATCGACAACGCGGTCATCGTCTTGCCGCAGCCGGACTCGCCGACCACGCCGAGGGTCTCCCCCGGCTCCACGTGTATGGACACGCCGTCGACGGCGTGCACGACCCCCTGCTTCAGGTTGATCTCGGTGCGCAGGTCCGTGATCTCAAGTAGCGGCGCCACTAGCTTCCCCTCTACCGGCGCTGCAGCCGGGTCTCGAACGCGTCGCGGAGCGCGTCACCGACGAAGTTGAACGCGATGCAGGTCAGGATAATGGCGATTCCGGGCGGATAAATCAGCCACCAGTAGTTCTGGCTGCTCTGCAGGTAGGTCAGCCCGCCCGACAGCATGTCGCCCCAGTCGGTCGCCGGCGCCTGCACGCCCAGCCCAAGGAAGCCGAGGCCGGCCAGGATGAGGATCGAGTCCGCGACCGCGAACGTGGCCTGGACGATGATCGTGCCGATCGCGTTCGGGATGATGTGCCGCACGATCGAACGGGACCTGCGCCCGCCGATGACTTTGACGGCCTGCACGTACTCCCGAGTGCGCAGCGTCAGCGTTTCGCCGCGCACCAGCCGGGCCACGCCCAGCCAGTAGCCCACGGCGATCACGAAGATCATGATGATCGTGTTCGGGTGGAAGACCACCGACAGGATGATGACCGCCATGACGTACGGGATCGAAAGGCCGGCGTCGACCACCCGCATCAGGAACGAGTCGGTCACGCCGCCGACGAAGCCGGAGAAGGCGCCGTACAAGGTGCCGAACAGGACCGAGACGATCGCGGCGGCGAACCCGACCTCGAGAGACGTCTGGCCGCCGACCATCAGCCGGCCGACCTGGTCGTAGCCGAGGTTGTCGCAGCCGAGCAGGTGGGTGGCGCTCGGCGAGCACAAGGTGTTGTTGAGGTTGGTGTTGACCTGGTTGGTGTGATAGATCAACGGCCCGACGAAGCAGAACAGCACCATGAACACGATCACGCCGATGCTGACCAGCGCGAGCTTGTTCTCAGCGAACACCTCCCAGCCGCGGCGCAGCAGGCCGCGCTGGCTAGCGGCGGCGACCGGGCCTGCGCCGTCCGGTGTCCCGGGCTCTCGTCCCATCAGCGGCATGTAGTCGGCGAGCTGCCCGGGTTCCGTGCCCGGGGGCGGCGTAATGGCCATCAGCTGTACCTCACCCTCGGGTCGAGCACCGCATAACTCACGTCCGCCAGCAGGTTCCCCAGGATCGTCGCCAGCGTGGCGAGCACGGTGAACCCCAGCAGCACCTGGTAGTCGACGTTCAGCGCGGCGTTGTAGAACGCCAGCCCCATGCCCGGGTAGTTGAAGACGACCTCGATGAAGATCGCCCCGCCGATCATCGTGGGCAGATAGAGCCCGAGCAGGGTGATGATCGACATCAGCGAGTTGCGGAACACGTGCCCCCACAGCACCCGGCGCTCGCTGGCGCCCTTGGCTCTCGCCGTGCGGACGTAGTCCTGCACGAGGTTGTCCATCACCGACGAGCGCATGTACCGGCTCCACAGCGCGTACAGCACGAACGCGTAGGAGAGCACCGGCAGCACCAGCGCCCTCGGCTGGGACAGGATCGAGAAGACCGACGTGCCCTGCGGGGCGAACGGCGGGAACACGTGCAGGTCCACCGAGAACCACTCGACCAGGAGCAGGCCGACCAGGAACGTGGGGGTCGCGTAGCCGAGGAACGACACGCCGGTCAGCGCGTAGTCACCCGCGGTGTAGCGCTTCACGGCCTGGTAGATGCCGAGCGGAATGCCGAAGGCCAGCGAGACGATGGTGCCGAGCGCGATCAGCACCGCGGTCTTCGGCAGGTCCTGGGCGATCAGGGCCGCCACCGACATGTTGAGCTTGAGGGAGAAGCCGAAGTTGCCGTGCACGATCTGGTCGACCCACTTGGCGTACTGCACGTAGAACGGCTGGTCGAAGCCGTACTCGTGGTTGAAGAACGCGATCTGCTGGGGCGTGGCCCGCGGGCCGAGCATCGCCCTGATCGGCCCGCCAGGAAACAGGTGCACCAGGAACAGGGTGAGCACGGTCACGAAAAACAGCACGATCAGCGCCTGCAAGACCCGCCGGATCAGGAACCCGATCATCGCCCCACCATCCCTCCGTTAGCTTGGGCGGTGCCCGCGGCCTCTGTCCAGCTCATGTTCTCTCCTCTGCGCCCGGCAGTCACCTGTACCTGCTTCCGGGTGCCGCCCCGCCGAAGCGGAACGGCACCCGGAACGCGCCCTTGCTACTTGGTGAAGTACCAGTACTCGGGGAGCAGGGTGAACAGCGGGCTGTACGTCACGCCGTGCAGCTTGCTGGTGACGGCGCTGATCTGGTAGGGGTTCGGCTCCGGCACCCACATGAACGGAAGCTGCTCCGCGGTGTAGGTGGCGAACTGGTCGAACACCGACAGGCTGCTGCTGGTGTGCGTCTCGTCGATCAGCTTGTCCATCTCCGCGTTGGAGTAGTTACCCGAGTTGGACCCGGCGCCGGTCGCGAACAGCGGTTCGCCGGTCGGCTCGAAGCCGGGGCCGTCGAAGCCCCAGCCGCCGTAGGCGAACACCTGCACGTTGCATTTCGGCCCCATCGGCGAGCAGGGAGCGCTCTCGCCGATGATCGTGTTGAACGACTCTCCGACGAGGTTGATGTCGATGCCGACCTGCGACTCCTCGGACTTGATGGTCTGATAGGTCGCCGTGCCGGCGGCCACGCCGGTCGCGTAGTCGAGCGTGAGCTTGAGCTGCTCGCCCTTGGTGATGCCGGTGCCGCACTTGGCCGGGTCCTGGCAGGTCATCACGCCGCCGACCTCCGACCAGCCGTGGCTGGTCAGCAGGGAGGTCGCCTTGGCCGGATCGTAGGGGTACGGGCCCTGGCCGCCGTTCTCCTTCTGGATGGCCGGCTCGAACTGATTCACGGGCTCGCTCGGGACCGGGCCCGAGGTGGGGGTGGCGTATCCGCGCCAGATCGCCTTGCTGATGCCGGGCTGGTTCTCGGCGTACTGAAGGGCCTGGCGGATGTAGAGCTGCCGGACCAGGTAGCCGACTTGCGGGTTGTTGAAGTTCGGCTGGTTGTACTGGATGCCGTAGTCCAGGAACGGCTCCAGGTAGTAGGAGCTGCCCAGCGGGTTGACCGACGGCAGCCACGAGTTCGCCGGCTTCGGTGCCAGGTCCTGGGTTGGGATGTAGCCCACGTCGACAGACCCCGTCTTCAGCGCCGTGTACTCGGCCGTGTCGCTGGTGAACGGCACGAACTTGATCGCCGACAGGGTCGGCTTGGGGCTGCCGGAGTAGGCGGTGTTCGGGACCATGGTGACGTTGCCGTCGGTGTTGAAGCTGGACATCTTCCACGGCCCATCGACCACCGACCAGAGCGGGCTGGTCGC
>JASHOI010000446.1 GCA_030041195.1 Streptosporangiaceae bacterium
GTCCGCCGGAAATCGGCGTCCTCGAACTCGGCCCTCTCGAGGTCCGCGCTGTGCAGGATCGCGTTCTGCGCGTCGCAAGTTCGCCCCTGCGTCTTCCGCAGGTTGCATTGGGATAGGTCGGCGCCATGCAGTGCCGCCCCGATCAGCCAGGCGCCGTAAAGGTCCGCACCTACCAGACGCACGCCGTTCAGGGTGGCATCGCTGAGTTGCGCTTCCAGGAGGTCAAGACCGGAGAGGTCGGCTCCGGTGAAGTCAAGGCCCGCCCCGTTGAGCAAGGACTCGACCGGCCGCGAGCCGCCCGGGAGCTTCTCGAGGTAATCGAGGTACTCTTCGAGCGCCCGGCGCACGTCCGGGTCATCGGGCCAGCAGCGTACGTCCGCGCGTGAGTGGCCGTACGTGGTCGTCATGAGCCAAACAGTACCTTTCCCAGCCATTCGGGATGGTCGGCGACGACCTGCTGCAACTCGGCAAGGCGGGCCGGCGACATTCCGTCGGGGTCGAGCATGACATTCTCGCCCGTTCCCAGCGAATCATTGACCATATTTGTGAACTGGCCGACGGTCTGAGGACTCCTGATGGGCAGGCCAGGCTCCCGCCCATAGCTCGGGATGGAGTCGGGCGAGCTCTTGACATCCCATCGCTGGCCGGTGCTGGTGTCAATGAATTCGCCCTGATCTTCTCCGGTTTCATTAAGCGGCGCACGGATAAGCGGTCCAACTTGACCGTCGGCTTCCAGTTGCAAGCCCACTTGTGCTTCCCGCACGCTTTTGGCGCTGGATTCCCCGCCGTGGGCGGGGTCTTCTGAAAGATCCGCGAGGCGCGCCTCGTATTCCGGCGTTCCGGGCGTGTACTGCGGGTCCGGGGAGGGTGAGTCATCGCCGCCGCCAGTGTTCACCGGGTCGACACGGTCGTCGCCGGCCGCGTGGCTCACGAGGTCGCCCCCCGAGGCCATCATCAGGCCGGAGCCGGCGATCACGCCGGCCGTGCTGACCACGTTGACCGGGACGCCGACCACGGCGCCGACGCCCGTGGCGTCGAGAACTAAGCCCGCGCCGTCCCCGACCGCGCTCACCCCGGCGAGCATGGCGCCCCCGGCCAACCCGAGGTCGGCGAGCGGATTGCTGATCGCCGCGTTGCCGAGCGACGCCAAGCCGTCGAGCCCGGCGGCACCGGCCTTCTCGGTGTCATGCCAGAGCCCGTCGAAGAAGTTACCGATCTTCGACCAGAAGCCCGGAAGCTGCGGTGCCTGGTCGCGGGCCCTGCCAACGGCAGCACTGGCGGCGCCTGCGGCATCCGAGAGCTGGCTGCAGGCATCCTCGAGGGTGGCGTTCGCGGCATCCTTGTGGCCCTGGCCCCATAGCTCGATTGCCGTGGCCGCCTGCTGCTGCGCCGACACCAGTGCTGGGATGTAACGGTCAAGCGCCTCCGCCGCCTGCTGGAAGCAGGTGCCCGCATCCAGCCACCGCTGCGGTTCGCCGTCGAACCGCTTCCGGAACGCGTCAGCCGCTGCGCCGCTCCAGCCGGCGGTGCTGTCGATGCGCTTCAGGCCGTTCCCGGCCTCGCTGAGCACGGTGCTGTAGCCGTACATCTTGCCCGCGACCTGGGCGATCGAGGCCGGGTTCCCCGGGATCAAGTCCAGGGGGTCGCTGGTCTCGCCTAACCGCATCACCATTGCGAGGCCGCCGGGTCCGTGCCGGTGCGGCTCTGCAGCGTCCCCTGCAGGTCTGCGATGATCGTCTTCTCGGCCTTCGCGTAGTTCGCCGCCGACAGGTAGAGACGGTTGGCCACCTCCTGGGCGTCGTTGGCCAGGTTCTGGACGCCGATCTCCCACCGGGCGCAGAAGTCGGACACGGTGGCGGCCAGGTCATCGTCTCCATAGCTGGCGTCCGCGCCGCCGATGTCGCTGACCTTGTTGTTCTGAAGGTCGCTGATGGTCCCGTTGACGCCGACGGCTGCCTGCACTAGGGCGCTAAGGTCGACCTTGAATCCTCCGGACATCCCATCTCCCGTGACCTGCAGGCGCCCCGTGCGCAGACCAGTACCCCCGAACGGCGCCCCTGACAGGCTAACGGATATGCCGATCTAGGCCTATCAATCATCTGGAAATGGATGTCTAGACCGGTGCCACGGTCTCCCTTGGATGCCAAGGCTAGTTTGATCGGGTCGTAAAAACGTTAAACGTACGAAAACAATAGGCGATAGGAGCTGGTGCACGGACTATGTGCTGGCGGGAATCATGCTGCTGGAGCGGCCGCGGGCGGACCGCGGCGGTCACTGACAGCCGCTTGCCGATGAGCAGCCCCCGCCTCGAGGTGGCGGTGGCAGCGCCTGCTGAGAACCGGCCCGGCGCGTGAGGAGATGGAGCGGCTCGCATCTGCATAGGCGACGACCAGGGTCAGGCCAGCAGGTGGCTCCAGCCTGGCATGAGGTCGAGGAGATCGTCGGCGGGTAGCTCGATGCCGAGCTTGGCGCAGTCACTCACCAATACTGACGCGCGTTCGGCTGCGTAGTCCGGGGCGTACTCCAGCAGGGTTTCAGAGCTGCCCTCACGGCAGTTGTACAACCCGAGCAAGATCCCCGCTGCAATCTCCGTCGCTGCGGATCCCATTCCGAGGCCGGCTCGCCGCTGAAGGTCGTCGAGGAAGGACTGGAGGGCCTCATCGAGGATCTCGTCGGCGGCCTCGGCCGGGTCAACGTAGCCGAAGCCCGGCCGATAGTCGCCGCGGGTGTTCAGCTCATCGATGTCCAGCCACTTCAGGGCGGACTCGACGTCGTCGGCGACCGCCGCCCGTGTGGCGTCTTTCATGAGCCGGGCGGCGTGGGCTTCGGCCAGTTCACGCACGTCCGGCCGGGTGGTGAGCAACTCGTCGAGCACGGCACCTTTCTCGGCCGCGGACAGGGCGTCCAGCGACGGCGCCTTGTCGCTCATCTGCTCTCCCTATCGGCTGCGGCACGCTGGGATGTCGCCTTCTGTTCGCGCTGCTGGCGGTGCTCCCACGCGGTGTCGAGGAGTTCGGCCACCGTCCGCCGGGGCCGGGAGTTGCATTGGTCACCTGACGGCTCGCGGAAACCGCGCAGCAGCTCTGTGCGCGCCCTGGTCGCCTGGTCCGCGGCGACCAGCCCGAGGAGCCGGTCCTTCTCAGCAGCGGGAATGCCCGCGATGTGCGCGGCCAGCGCGCGCGGATCGTGGCTCGACTCGGCCAGCGCCGGGCTGGTCTTGGCGGCGACAGCGAGAAGATCGGCGTCGACGCGCAGGAAGTCGGCGAGGGCACGCTGCGAGGCGGTCAGCGATCCGAGGCCGGCTGGCACCGGCGGCTCGACAACGTCCTCGTCCTCGTCGTCGAAGGCGTCCTCATCGCGCTCCCATGTGCCGTATCCGGATAGCCAGGCCAAGTAGAGCGGCCGAAGATCTCCGCCCGCGAGTTCCGACCGGGCACCGACGATGGCCGACAGAGAACCCTGAAGGTCCTCCTCCCAGTCACCCGATTCATCCTCGCTGGTCATATCGAGGATCACGTGATCGCGGGTGGCGGACACGCTGACCTGCGGGTCGACACAGTACTGCTCGGCGAGCTTCGAGTCGAGGAGCGTGCGCGGGAGCCGGAACATGACCCGGTGCGTGCCCCAGTTCGCAAAGTACAGATGCGCGTCGTAGTAACGCCGCATCAGCTCGTCCGGGCTGCCCCTGAAATCGCCCCACTGGTAGTCGTTGGTGAAGCTGGTGGCCGTGATCCTGGCCCGGGTCGAAAGCCGGCGCACCTCGGCCTGCTCGGCCGCGGTCAGGGGACGGTCCAGCGCGAGGAACTCGTAGTACTGGTACTCGCTCACTGCCCGGCCGCCCAGCGCCGGTACGCGGCGATCCACTCCGCGCCGGGCGGCGGGGGTACCGGGAGCCTGAGGTCAAGGATCGGGATCGCCTGGCGGTCCGCCCCGCGAGCGCAGATGGCGATGATCCCGCTGTCGGTGACGTCAATCTTCACGACCCTGGCCTCGACGCCCAGCACCGTTATGGTGAACGGAAGGGCAACGTGCTCATCGATCATGGTGTAAAAGCCGATCATCTGCTCATCGTCGCCGTACGCGTCGACGATAGCCTGTTCGATCAGCTCGTCCAGTTCGGCCTCGCTCAGCTCTGCCACGGCTGGCAAGCGTAGCGACCGATTTCAGAGACCTTGGTACTAGGCCCTCGAAGCCCTCGCAGACGCTGCGGGTGTCGGCATGTCCTGCGGAAAACCGTTGCTCGCCTGGTCAGCAACCTTCAGGCGCACTTCGACAGCGCGCTGAGTCTCACGGTTTGCCGGCCTGACGCCTTCCAGCGCGTCAGGCCCGGGCGGCAAGATAGACACCAGGATGCGTGCTGCGACTGCCTGGACTGAATAATCACGAGGAGGGCCAGTTCGTGGCCAGAGGGCCAGACCAGCCGCTGCCCGTTGAAGGAGCGGTCAATCAGCAAGCTGCGGTTGGCGATCGTCCCGTGCCCGATCGGCCGCCTGCCGGGGATCGGGCAGAGTTAGCCGACCGTCCGGCGCCATGGTCCCGCGAGAGCTTGCAGCAGCGCCTGGACCAGTTGCCCGACTGGCATCCAAGTTCGCCCGGCCGGCCGGATCGCCCCGATGGTCGCCGCGAAGAGAGCCTCGCGGACGGGCTCCGGCGCCCGGAGCCGTTGACCGACGCCGAGCACGCAGACCGCGTCCGGCACATCCGCGACCGCCTTGACTGGGCACACGATCACGGGCTGATGACCGATCAGCAGCACCTGGCCGACCAGAAGCGCGGAATCTGGTCCAAGGATCGCCGCGACGCCCACGACGCGATCGTCAACGATCTCTACGGGGCTGCATCCGCCGTTCCGTGCGAACATGAGGCGATCATGGCTGGCGGGCTCGGTGGCGCTGGCAAGTCGACCGTGCTGAGTGAGCACGCCCACGTCGACCGGTCGCGATACTTAACCATCAACCCGGATGGCATCAAGGAAGCCATGGCCCGGCGAGGGCTGATCCCAGAGCTTGGCGGCCTGTCCCCGATGGAGGCATCCGACCTGGTGCATGAGGAGTCCTCGCACATCGCCAAGCTGCTTGCGGGCCGGGCAATAAGGGACGGCAAGAACATCATCTGGGACATCACGATGAGCAGCGTGCAATCCACCGATCAGCGGCTCGCCGATCTGGACCAGGCCGGGTACTCCACCAGCGGCATCTTCGTGGATATCAGCATCGATGTCGCGGTACGGCGGGCCGATGCCCGGCACCGCCAAGGGCACGAGGACTACCGCGCGGGCATCGGGTTCGGCGGCAGGTACGTCCCGCCCGAGGTGATCGAGGCACAGGCAGACCCAGAGCGGGGCAGTGTGAACCGTCGCACGTTCGAGCAGGTCAAGAACAGGTTCACGGGCTGGGCGGTGTACGACAACTCGGTCACTGGCCAGAGCCCGGAACTCATCGAGGCTGGCCACGGCCGGGCACGTGAGGAGGAGCGGTGAGTGAGGTCACCGAACTGATTGACAGCTACAAGGCTGGCGAGCTGACCCTGGACGAATTGGCGCAGCGGTTCCGCACCCGGCAGTGGCCAGCGACCACGCCGTCACCGCCGTCAAGCTACCTAGAGATGGCGGCAAGAGCCCAGGAAGACCCGCGGGCGGCAGTCCCCAACTCCTACGACGATGTCACCGCGGCTTACGCGCGAGGGGAGCTGACCCGAGAGGAGTATGACCTGCTGTCCGATGCCGTGCTCGAGGCCGGAAGAGGTGAGGACCGGAAGAGGTGACGGCAACACTTCCGAGAAAAATGGCATGCCGAGTTGCGAAATACCGGGCTAGAACTGGAACGTGT
>JASHOI010000447.1 GCA_030041195.1 Streptosporangiaceae bacterium
GCTGCCTGCTGGCGGCGGCAGCGCCGGCGGTCGCCGCCGACCGGCTGACCCGCGGCAGGCCCTGGCTGAGGCTCGCCGTCACCGCGGCGGGCGTCTGGACGGTGACCGGCGGCCGGTCCCTGACCAGGGAGGCAGAACGCATAGCGGACGCGCTGCAGAATGGCGACCTTGAGGCCGCCCGGGCCGCCCTGCCGAACCTGTGCGGGCGGGACCCCAGCGATCTCGACGAGCACCAGCTTGCCCGCGCCGTCGTCGAGTCGGTCGCCGAGAACACCAGCGACGCGGTTGTGGCACCGCTGGTGTGGTGCGTGCTCGCCGGCCTGCCCGGTGCTTCCGGGTACCGGGCCATCAACACGCTGGACGCGATGGTCGGGTACCGGTCGCCGCGGTACGCACGGTTCGGCTGGGGGTCGGCGCGGCTCGACGACGTGGCCAACTGGGCGCCGGCCCGGCTGACCGGCCTGCTGACCGTCGCGGCGGCACCGCTCGTCGGCGGCAGCCCGGCCGCGGCCTGGCGCACGCTGCGGCAGCACGGTGCCCATCATCCGAGCCCGAACGCGGGCCGCTGCGAGGCCGCGTTCGCCGGCGCGCTGGGCGTCCGGCTCGGCGGAACGAACGCCTACGCGGGCGAGATCGAGCACCGGCCGGCCCTCGGCCACGGCCGCGCGCCGGAGCCGGCCGACATCCGCCGTGCCGTCAGGTTGTGC
This sequence comes from Streptosporangiaceae bacterium, assembly GCA_030041195.1. The sequence continues at coordinate 708 of JASHOI010000447.1, forward strand.
CGCGCGGTTACCATCGCTGCGACGACGGTGTCAGTTGTGACGGCTGCGGCGATCGGGGCAAGATCATGAAGAGGGACGGGGAGGTGGGCGGGGCGCTTCTGGTTGCGGGCACGACCTCGGACGCTGGCAAGAGCGTGGTCACCGCGGGCCTGTGCCGCTGGCTGAACCGGCAGGGGGTGCGGGTCGCCCCGTTCAAGGCGCAGAACATGTCGCTGAACTCGTTCGTCACCCCTGACGGCGCCGAGATCGGCCGGGCCCAGGCCATGCAGGCCGCGGCGGCGGGCATCGAGCCCGACCCGCGGATGAACCCGGTGCTGCTGAAGCCCGGCAGCGACCGGCGCAGCCAGGTGGTGGTGCTCGGCAGCCCGGTGGGTGAGGTCGACGCGGTCGAGTACCGGGACCACGCGCCCCGGCTGCTGCACCTGGCCCTGGACAGCCTGGCGCAGCTGCGGAGCGAATACGACGCGGTGATCTGCGAGGGTGCGGGCAGCCCGGCCGAGATCAACCTGCGCGCGACCGACATCGCGAACATGGGACTGGCGCGGGCCGCCGACCTGCCGGTGATCGTGGTCGGCGACATCGACCGGGGCGGGGTGTTCGCGGCACTGCACGGCACCCTGGCGCTGCTGGAACCCGCGGACCAGGCCCTGATCGCCGGGTTCGTGATCAACAAGTTCCGCGGCGCACCTGAACTGCTGGAGCCAGGGCTCCGGATGCTGCGCGAGATGACAGGACGCGACACGTTCGGGGCACTTCCCTGGACAGACGGCCTGTGGCTGGACGCAGAGGATTCCCTGGCGCTGGACGCCGGGGGGGCGGCGCGGGCACGGCCGCCGGTGGGCGCGGATGTGCTGCGGGTGGGCGTGGTGCGGCTGCCCCGGATCAGCAACTTCACCGACATCGACGCGCTCGCCGCCGAGCCGGGCGTGCTGGTGCGGTTCGCCGCGAGCGCGGTCGAGCTGGCCGATGCCGACCTGGTCGTGCTGCCCGGTTCCCGGGCGACGGTCGCGGACCTGGCCTGGCTGCGCGAGCGCGGCTTCGACGAGGTGATCGCGGCGCGCGCCGCCAAGGGGCTGCCGGTGCTCGGCATCTGCGGCGGCTACCAGATGCTCGGCAGCGAGATCGACGACGAGGTGGAGTCGGGGGCCGGCCTCGTCGCCGGGCTCGGGCTGCTGCCGTCGCGGGTGGTGTTCGGGGAGAGGAAGCAGCTGGGCCGGCCGGCCGGCAGCGCCTACGGCACGGACGTCACCGGCTATGAGATCCACCACGGAATCGTCACCGTCCAGCCCGGGGCCGAGCCGTTCCTCGACGGCTGCCGGGCCGGCGCCATCTGGGGGACGAGCTGGCACGGGACGCTGGAGAACGACGCGTTCCGGCGGGCATTCCTGACCGAGGTCGCCGCGCTCGCCGGGCGGGACTTCACGGTCGCCCCGGACACCGACTTCGCTGCGGTGCGGCAGGCCCGGCTTGACACGCTTGGTGACCTGGTCGCCGGGCATCTCGACACGGCGGCGATCGGCCGCCTGATCCGCGAGGGGCCGCCGCCGGGGCTGCCCGTGGTGCCGCCGGCCGGCCGCGTCGGCGGCCGCAGCAGCAGCGGCGGCCGCAGCAGCGGCGGCGGCCAGGGGCGGAAACCGGGCAAGGACGGGAGCCAGCAATGAAGTGGCCAGGACCTGACGGCTTCTGGGCGAGCGACGACCGCGACCTGATCGACCTCGAACGCGTGCACAACTGGATCAGCCGCGAAAGTTACTGGGCCGAGGGACGGCCCCGCGACGTGATGGTCAGGGCCATCCAGAACTCGCTCGTCATCGGCCTTTACGCGGCGGACGGAACGCAGGTGGGCTTCGCCAGGGTCGTCACCGACTACGCCACCTTCGCCTGGCTCTGCGACGTGTTCATCGACTCCGGCCAGCGCGGGCAGCGGCTCGGCACGTTCCTGGTGGAGACCACGGTCAGCCATCCGGACGTGCGCGGCCTCCGGCAGGTCCTGATGGGGGAGCCGGGGCGCAGCCTATACGAAAGGTTCGGCTTCCGCCCGCTGGCCAAGCCGGAACGCTGGACGGAGCGTCCCGGTCTCATGCCGTAAGCCGCTGCATCTCGGGCCAGAAGTTGACAGATAGGCCATTAGGGCATAGCAACCCGGATGGGAGGGCAGTGAGCCGGGCGCCATAGGACGCCCGGCGCTGAGAACGAATTGGGCGGGGTGGCCGATGAGGGTCGAGATTCACGGAACGTGCGCTGCCGGTTATGAACCTGTGCAGCAGGCGTTCGCCGAGAACTTCACCGCGCGCGGTGAGATCGGGGCGAGCGTCGCGGTCGCGGCGGGCGGTAAGCCCGTCGTGCACCTGTGGGGGGGCTGGGCCGATCCGGGCCGGACCCGGCCGTGGCAGCGGGACACGCTCACCAACGTGTGGTCCACGACCAAGGCCATGACGTCGCTGTGCGCGCACATCCTCATCGACCGGGGCGAGCTCGACGCTGACGCGCCGGTCGCGCGGTACTGGCCCGAGTTCGCGGCCGGCGGCAAGGACGAGATCACGGTCCGCCAGGTCATGTGCCACCAGTCCGGGCTGACCGGGCTCACGGTTCCGATGACCGTCGAGGACTACTACGACTGGGATAAGGTCACCGGGCTGCTCGCCGCCCAGGAGCCGCTGTTCCCGCCCGGCAGCACCAGCGGGTACCAGGCGATCACGTTCGGGTACCTGGTCGGCGAGGTGGTGCGGCGGATCAGCGGGCAGAGCCTTGGCACGTTCTTCCGCACCGAGATAGCCGCCCCGCTCGGCGCCGACTTCTACATCGGGCTGCCCAAGAAGGAGCTCGGCCGCTGCTCGGACCTGCAGGGCGTGCGGCCGTCCGAAGACGAGCAGGCCGCGCTGGCCCAGGCCTACGCCAACGCCGCCCCGGCCGCGCTCGCCGCGCTGATGAACCCGTCGCTCACCGGCGACGAGGCCAACGCGCCCGCGTGGCGGATGGCGGAGATCCCGGCGGCCAACGGGCACGGCACCGCGCTGGGCCTGGTGACGGTGTTCGCGACGCTGACCGACGGCTCCGAGCGGCTGATCTCGGCCAAGACACTGCAGGCGGCCCGGACCAGCAACGGCCGCCACACCGACGTTGTGCTCGGGTTTCCGCTGGAGTTCGGGCTCGGCTTCGGCCTGTCCCTGCCCGAGGGGCACTTCGGCCCGAACCCGGCGGCGTTCGGGCACGACGGTTTCGGCGGGTCCGCGGTCGGCGCCGACCCGGAGGCCGGGGTCGCGTTCGCCTACGTGATGAACCGGATGGGCATGAACCTGGTCGACGACCCGCGCAAGATGGCGCTGATCGACGCCGTCTACCGCAGCCTCGCCGCCGCGTGACCGCCCGCCCGCCTCGCAGCCCGGGGTGGGCCGTGCGCCGGGCGGGGTGCGGAAAAGATCTAGGAGCCTGACGTGCAGCATGGGCTCGCAGATCATCAACACGCCGGTTTGATCTTGGCGCCAGGCCCGTTTCCATGATCGCGGTGGGTTTTTCACAGATACGACAACAAATCCACCGCGATCATGGAAAACCGCTGTCTGACGCCAGCAAGTCAAACGCAGATTCGGCCAAAGCGCTCACTCTGGCGCGCCGTGCATACCATGCGCCAGGACGCTACAACAGAAAGCAACGGGTTATTTCGCTGCGAGCACATGCCGCGCGGGATCCTCCTAGATCTTTGATCTTGACGGTGGCGCGCGGGGCACGAGGGAGCGGGGGCGCGGGGTCAGTCGGTGGCCTCGGCGACCGGCGCCTCGCTCAGTACCCTGTCGCCACCCGGGC
>JASHOI010000448.1 GCA_030041195.1 Streptosporangiaceae bacterium
GCCGGAGCGGCGGTCGACGCGGTGGCCGGCCTGGCCGGCCGGGTGGGGCTGACCCAGCGGCCGGCCGACCTCGGGATCGCCAGCTCGGACTTCGGCCAGATCGCGGCCGACGCGCTCGACGACGAGGTGCTGGCCAACACGCCGCGCCAGCCGACGGCCGGCGACATCCGCTCGATACTGCTCGATGCCTCTCGGTAGCTCGTCCGTGCAGCGCCCTGTCGGTGCTGCCTCAAAGCGTCTGGCTGCCGAGGTCCGGCGGAGCGGTGCCCGGGCCGAGGGCCTCGGCGAGCTGGCGGATTCGCTCGGCGAATTCGACGGACGTCCACGCGCCGACCTCGGTGGTGGTGAGCTTGAAGCACCCCCCGTCGGCACGGCGCAATTCGACGGTGATGGTGCTCCCGGGACGCTGCCCGTAGCGCTGCCGGAGCCACGACACGACCCCGGCGACGAGAACGCTGATCGCACCGCCGTAACCCAGGCTGACCGTGAGGGCCTCCAGCGCCCCGCCGAGGGTGCCTGGCGCCTGGTTTTCCTGGACAAGGGCCACCCGGCCGCGAAGCTCGTCTTCCTGCACCAGCCAGCCACGCAGGTTGCGCAGCTCATCCAGGTCCGCATTGGCCAGCGTGATCGTGAGGCCGGCCACCCGGCCGTGGCTTTCGTTCATCGGCCGCACGGTGGATCGTAGGGGAGTTCGGAAACGTATTTGTGCCACCGCGCCGGAGTCAGCACGTTGGCCGTGGTGGCGCAGATGTGCTGGATGGCCGCTGCGACGTCCAGGTTCCAGATGCGCACGGTGTCGTCGCCGTCGGCACCGATCAGCGACTGATCGCCGGGCCCGAACGCGACGACGTTGATGTAGTTGGGGTCGCTGTTCACCGGTCCGCCGATGGCCTGCGCGCGGGCCGGGTCAGCGACATCCCAGAGCCGGATCGTGTCGTCCCAGCTTCCGCTCGCCAGCGTGTCGCCGTCCGGGCTGAACGCCAGCGAGGCGACGGTGTCGGTGTCGCCGGTCAGCGGCGGGCCGAGCGCGGTCGCGCGGGCGGGGTCGCGCACGTTCCAGAGCTGTATCGTGCCGTCCGCGTCACCGCTGGCGAGCGTGCGGCCGTCCGGACTGAACGCCACCGAGTACACACTGCTGCCGTCGGACAGCGGCCGGCCGAGCGGCACCGGATTGGCGGGATCGGCCACGTTCCAGAGCCGGACGGTCCCGTCCAGGCTGCCGGCGGCGAGCGTGCGGCCGTCGGGGCTGAACGCCACGGAGTTGACCCCGCCGGCCGGGCCGGTCAGCGGCGGCCCGAGCGGTAGCGGGCGGGCGGGGTCCGCCACGTCCCAGAGCCGGATCGTGTGGTCGTTGCTGCCCGCGGCGAGCACCCTGCCGTTCGGGCTGAACGCCACCGTTGCCACGTATGCGCCGAAGCCGGTTAACGGCGCGCCGAGCAACGTGGGATGCCTGGGATCGGCGGTCTGCCACAGCTGAACGTCGTCGGCGCTCGTGGCGGCGGCAAGGATCAGGCCGTTTGGGCTGAAGCTGAGCGCGTTGTACGGTTCCGGGCCTGCCAGCGGCCCGGCCAGCGAGGTGGGATCGGCGGGGTTGGCCACGTCCCAGAGCCGGATCGTGTCATCGGGGCTGCCGCTGGCCGCGATGCCCCGGGCCCGGCTGACGGCCAGCGCGGAGACGTAATTGGAATGGCCGGTCAGCACTGCGCTGGGGAGCGTCCACACCCGGATCGTGTGGTCGGCGCTCGCGGTGGCCAGAGTGCGCCCGTCCGGGCTCATCGCGACGGCGAGTATCGCGGCCGTGTGACCGGTCAAGGAGGGGTAGAGGAGCCAGGCTTCGTCGGCGGCGGTGACGTTCCACAGGCTGGCCGTGTCGTCGTCGCTCCCGGTGGCGAGGATGTCGCCGTCGGGGCTGAAGGCTACCGAGGTCACGCTGTCGGTGTCGTTGACGACGTAGCCGTAGGAGATCGGGCTGGCCGGGTTCGCGACGTCCCACAGGTGCACGTGGTGGTCGGCGGCGCCGGCCGCGAGGATGCCGTTGCTGCTGAAGGCCAGCGAGTAGATCACGCTCGGGCGCCCGTTCCCATTGGGAAGCGGCCCCAGCGGTGTGCCAAGCAGTCGCGGATGCGCCGGGTCGCTGACGTTCCAGAGCTGGATGCTGGAACCGACCGCGTCGCCGAGTGTGCTGCCGTTGGAGCTGAAGGCGACGCTGGCCACCGCGTCGCTCACCGGGCCCTGCAGCGCGCCGACCTGATTGGACGCCGCGATGCCGACAGCGGTCAGAGGCGCGCCCAGCAGTTGCGGGTGGGCCGGGCTGGCGACGTTCCACAGCTGCACGCCGGCGTTGGTGCCGATCGCCAGGGTGCCGCCGCCGGGACTGAACGCGACGCTGGATACACCCTTGCCCAGCGCCGGGCCGAGTTGCCGGGGGCGGCCCGGGCTGGCGACGTTCCATAGCCGCGCGCCGGCGTTGGTGCCCGCGGCCAGGATGCGGCCGCTGGGGCTGAACGCGACGCTGTCGGGGATGCCGGATGAGACGGGCAGCACGCTCGACAGCGGCGTGTTCGCGGCGCTGATCAGTCGCGTGTAGGTGGCCATGGAGGGCTTCATCCGGTAGGCAAGCACGTTCAGCTCGGCGGCCAGAGACTGGTCGGTGGTGCTGACCTGGTCGGCTTCCGCCGTTACCTGGTTGATGATCGCCACCCGGCTGCTGGCCTCGGCCGTGTTGCGCTGCCCGAGCGCGAACCAGGCCGTGCCGCCGGCCACCAGGGCCAGCACGACAAGAACCGCCACAGCGGCTCGCCGCAGCTGGCTCGCCCGGCTTTGCTGGCGCCGCGATTCCTGCAGGAACGCCCGGGTGACCGGGCCGACGTCGCCCTGGTCAACGTGCTCAGCGGCCCAGCTGGTTGCTGCCTCCAGCCGGCCGCCCCTGAGCAGGACGGAGCTGTCGTGCCCAGAGCGCTGCCACGCGGTCGCGGCATCCTCCACCTGCTGGCCGAGCAGGTTGCCGGCGCGGTCGGTGCTGATCCACTGGGCCAGCCGGGGCCAGGCGTGCAGCAGTGCCTCGTGGCTGATCTCGATGCTGTCCCGGTTGCTGGTCAGCAGCCGCGCCTCCACGAAAGCGGCCAGCACCTGCTCTCCCGCCGAGCGCACCCGGGTGTGCTGCAGCAGTTCTTCCTCGCCGACGCTGCGCCGGGTGTCCTCGGTCCCGTCACCGATCTTGACCAGGCGCAGGAACAGCGGGCGGGCGGCCGCCTGGCTTTCCTCGGGAAGCGCATCGAACGTGCGATCCGCCGCGGTCGCGATCGCGTGCTGAATTCCTCCGGTCTCCCGGTAGCCGGCGACCGTCAGCGTGCCGTCGTCCCGCTCCTCCCACGTCGCGCGCAGCGCATACGCGATCAGCGGAAGCCGGCCGGGCTCATACGCCCCGGGCACCGCGTCGGTCTCGCCGCCGTCGCTGCCCGCCCGGTCGTCGCTGGCGCCGATGTCGCGCAGCAGCAACTCGACCAGTCCGGGCTCGAGACCCAGCCCGACCGCGCGCGCAGGCCGCTCGATCGCCTCCCGCAGTTCGGCCGTTGACATCGGCCCGACGAGCACCTGGTCGCGCTGCACGGCGTCGCGCAGCTGCGGGAACGCGGCGCACCGGCCGTAGAAGTCGGCCCGGAGGCCGAGAACCACGAGGCCGGCCGGCTCGGTCCCTGGCGTGCCGGAGGCCAGGACGCCGAGCAGATCGATGAAGGCTCGCCGCTGCGCCTCATCCGTGCACAACGTGAACACCTCCTCGAACTGGTCAACGACGAGAATGACGCGGGCGCCCGCGGGATCTCCGTCCGCCGCCAGCCTGCCGAGCGCCTCGCGGAACAACTGCGCGCCTTCGGCGGGTGCCCGGGAAAGGGCGTCGGCCAGCGCCGCCGGGTCGGCCGGCAGCAGTCCGGCCAGCTCTTCGGCCAGGGCGTCGAACGGTCGCGGTCCCGGCGTCATGATCAGGCGCGGCCAGTTAGCCGATCCCGGGACACCCAATTCGTTCTTCGCGATCGCTGGTATCAGGCCGGCCCGCAGCAGGGAGGATTTTCCGGTGCCCGAAGGGGCCACCACCGCCAGTGGCGCGCCCTCGACCAGGCGCCCGGTCAGCCGCGCCGCCAGGTCGGCGGTGAGCCGCTTACGCCCGAAGAACCACTCGGCCTGCTCCGGCTCGAACGCCGCCAGGCCCGGATACGGGCAGACGTCGAGGAGAGGAGGCTTCGGGCGCTCCCGGGACTCCCCGGCATACGCCGGGTTGCTCGCCAGGACCAGATGATCAGCGCTGCCGCTGGAGACACGGCGCGGCAGGGGACCGCCGGCCGCCGCCAGCTTACGGCGCAGGTACGTATAGACGTCCTGCAGCGTCAGCTGCTCCGGCGAGCGCGAATCCCCATTCTGCAGCAAGTTCAGGAACTCGCCGGTGAACTTCGTGTGTGTGGCGCCTTCCGGCGCGAGCGCCAATTCGTTTGATGCGGCCGAAGTCAGGACAAAGGCACCATATACCTGTGCCAAGTTGGCCGACTCACGCTCCGAGCTGCCCAATACGCCTACGGCCCTGCCCGAATAACAGCAATCCAGCACGACAACCAGGGAATTTGCCGGACTCTGCAGAAGTGAATTGCGCACGGCGCTGTAGGCGAGGGCGGTGTGCGCAAGCCAGGCCTGCCTGGCATCGGTCGCCCTGGTGGCTAAATACAGCTCGCCGCCCAAGCCGACAAGGCCGTGGCCGACGTAGTAGACCAGCAGCATCGAGGTGGCGCGCTCGGCCTCTTCGGCCAGCGCTATGCCGATTTCGGTGGGCGTGAAGGCGTCCAGCACGACCCGCAGCCGGTCCCAGCTCAGGCCGCACCGATCGACCAGAACCTCGCTCATGTCGTGTACCGAGCGCTCGACGGCCGGCAGCGAGTCGAGGCCCGAACCCTCGGCGTGCTGCCCGGTACCGATCAGCAATACTCGGGCGCCGCTATCCGCAAGTGCCGACATTGTGATCCATCACGCAGGTGCTGTGGCGGATGAGCAGTTGTTCGCCTGAAGCTCGATGTCCACGGTGTCCCCCCGGGGGTAGCTGGTGCCGGCGGTGGGCGACTGGGTTATCACGGCCCCGATGTCCGAGGAGCCGAGGCACTCGTACTCCCAGTGCACGTCGAAACCCGCCTGCTCCAGCGTGGAGACCGCGCTCGTCTGGTCGAGGCCGATGACGTTCGGCACTGGAGTCGGGCAGTTGTTCGCCTGAAGGTCGATGTCCACGGTGTCGCCCCGGGGGTAGCTGGTGCCGGCGGTGGGCGACTGGGTTATCACGGCCCCGATGTCCGAGGAGCCGAGGCACTCGTACTCCCAGTGCACGTCGAAACCCGCCTGCTCCAGCGTGGAGACCGCGCTCGTCTGGTCGAGGCCGATGACGTTCGGCACCGGGGTCGGGCAGTTGTCCGCCTGGAGGTACATGTGCACCCGGGTGCTGACCGCGGCCCGCGCCCCGGCCGCCGGGTCCTGCCGCACAACCTCGCCGATGTTCGGCGAGCCGTAGCAGCCGTACAGCCACGAGTAGGCGCTGAAGCCGGCCGTGAAGAGCGCCGAGCGGCCCTGCGCGAGCGTGTCACCGGCCAGGTTCGGCACGAGCCCGGAGGCTGCCGCGCTGGACGAGCCATGCTGCGGCGTCGGCTTGACCTGCGTGGAACTGGACGGGGTCGGCGAGGCGCTCGCGGACGCCGACCTCGCCGGCTGACTGGACGCCGACTTGGATGGGTGCCCCGCTGACGACGACGCCGCCACCTGGTGTGATGACGGCGCCGCGCTGCACGCCGCGACCAGAGCGGCTGCGAGCGCGATCAGAGTCAGCGGCCACCATCTCGTGCGCTGCAGCAGGCCGGCCAGAACCCTGGGCGCAGACCGGCGGCCTAATTCCGGGCGGGCCGCCTTGACCTGCAACTTTGAGTCTTCGTTCGGCCCGCCTAAACTCATTTGTCCAATGTCACTGGCCGCGAATGAGTCGTCGGCCGACTGGAATTCCCCCACCATGACCCGCCCCTCCCCAACCGGGTACTAACGACCATTTTCACGCTTAATTAGCGGGCGAGGCAAGAGGCAATGTCATTCAAACCAATTTGATCTGGTTTGTGCGCCTCATTACGCGGCGTTCTGCTGGGCTTGCCGGTTTCCCGTGATGCTATGCACCGAGGTGGGTCTTTTGCGACGCATCAGCATTCGCGGTGGATGATCGAGTTATGACGGATGAGGGTGATACAAGCGGAGTGACCGAGAGCCGCGGCATCCCCGAGTCGCCGGCTGGCAGCACCCGGCATCGCCGCCGCTGGCTGGGACGGTGGATGATGAACCGGTAACCGCGGCAGATTTCGGCCACCGACTCGACGAGGAGACGGACATGAGCGCGGCACCCCCATCCGGCCGGCAGGCTGCCGGGCCCCGCCCGGTCCGCGCGCCCCGTGGCACCTCCCTGACGTGCAAGGGGTGGCCGCAGGAGGCGGCCATGCGGATGCTGATGAACAACCTCGACCCGGAGGTGGCCGAGCATCCGGACGAGCTCATCGTGTACGGCGGATCCGGCCGCGCGGCCCGCAGCTGGGACGCGTTCGACGGGATCGTCGCTTCGCTGCGGGACCTGGAGGCGGACGAGACCCTGCTGGTCCAGTCCGGCAAGCCGGTCGGGGTGTTCCGCACCCACGAGTGGGCGCCGCGGGTGCTGCTCGCCAACTCGAACCTGGTGCCGCAGTGGGCCACCTGGGAGGAATTCCGCAGGCTCGAGGCTGCCGGGCTGACCATGTTCGGCCAGATGACCGCCGGCTCCTGGATCTACATCGGCACCCAGGGCATCCTGCAGGGCACCTACGAGACGTTCGCAGCGGTGGCCACCAAGCGGTTCGGAGGGTCGCTGGCCGGGACCATCACGCTCACCGCGGGCCTCGGCGGGATGGGCGGCGCGCAGCCGCTCGCGATCACGATGAACGGCGGCGTCGCGATCTGCATCGACTGCGACCCGTCCCGGATCGCCCGCCGGATCGAGCACGGCTACCTCGACGTCGCCGCCGACGACGTCGACGACGCGGTGCGTCGGGCGGTCGCCGCGCGAGACGCGGCCCAGCCGCTGTCGATCGGGCTGCTCGGCAACGCGGCCGAGGTCGTGCCGCAGCTGCTCAGGATGGGCGCCCCGATCGACGTCGTCACCGACCAGACCTCGGCGCACGACCCACTGACCTACCTGCCGCGCGGCGTCCCCTTCGAGGACATGGCCGCGCTGCGGGCCGAGGATCCGGCCGGGTTCACCGCCCGGGCGCGGGAATCGATGGCCGAGCACGTGGCGGCGATGGTCGGCTTCCAGGACGCGGGCGCCGAGGTGTTCGACTACGGCAACTCGATCCGCGGTGAGGCACAACTGGCCGGTTACGAGCGGGCGTTCGAGTTCCCCGGGTTCGTCCCCGCCTACATCAGGCCGCTGTTCTGCGAGGGCAGGGGCCCGTTCCGGTGGGCCGCGCTGTCCGGCGATCCCAAGGACATCGCGGTGACCGACGCGGCCATCCTGGACCTGTTTCCCGGCAACGAGGCCCTGGCCAGGTGGATCCGGATGGCGGGGGAGAAGGTGCACTTCCAGGGGCTGCCGGCCCGGATCTGCTGGCTCGGCTACGGCGAGCGGAACCTGGCCGGGCTCCGCTTCAACGAGCTCGCGGCGCGCGGCGAGGTGCAGGCGCCGATCGTGCTCGGCCGTGACCACCTGGACTGCGGCTCGGTCGCCTCGCCGTACCGCGAGACCGAGGCCATGGCCGACGGCTCCGACGCGATCGCCGACTGGCCGCTGCTGAACGCGCTGGTGAACACCTCGTCGGGCGCGTCCTGGGTGAGCATCCACCACGGCGGCGGCGTCGGCATCGGCCGGTCCATCCACGCGGGCCAGGTCTGCGTGGCCGACGGCACGCCGCTGGCGGCGCAGAAGCTGGAGCGGGTGCTGACCAACGACCCGGGCATGGGCGTGATCAGGCACGCCGACGCCGGCTACGACCGGGCCACCGAGGTCGCCGCCGAGCGCGGCGTCCGCCTCCCGATGTCCGGTTCGGCCCAGTGAGCGAGCCCGATTCCATGATCTTGGTGGATTTCGACCGAATACGCGTCTTTTTCCACCCAGATCATGGAAACCCCTGCCCGGATCCCGGTTACGGACACGATGAGCGGGCCGAAAGGCGCCAGAGGGTCAACCGGAAAGGCATTACGGACTGGCGGGCCACGCATGCCGGAGACCACGATGGGTTTTGCTGAGCTGTGGGAGTCGTTGCTGCCCATTGGGCGCGACCCGGAAACGGGCGGGTACCGGCGCTACTCGTTCACCGCGGCGGACATGGCCTGCCGCGAATGGTTCGCCGGTGCCGCGGCGGAGCGCGACATGCCCGCCAGCACCGACCGCGACGGCAACCTCTGGGCCTGGTGGGACGTGCCGCCTGGGCCGGGCAGGGCGCCCGGGCCGGATGGGGCGAGTGCGCTAGGAGAGTTGGGTGGTGCGGATGGGGCGGGTGAGCCGAGTGGGGTGTCGGCTGACTCCGGCGCCGTCGTCACCGGGAGCCACCTCGACTCGGTGCCGGACGGTGGTGCCTACGACGGGCCGCTGGGCGTCGTGTCCGCGTTCGCGGCGATCGACCGGCTCCGGGAGCAGGGGTTCACCCCGGCCCGGCCGGTCGCGGTCGCCGCGTTCTGCGAGGAGGAGGGCGGCCGGTTCGGCCTGGCCTGCCTGGGCAGCCGCCTGCTCACCGGCGCGGTGCAGCCCGCGGCGGCGCGCGCGCTCACCGACGGTGACGGAGTGACGCTGGCCGAGGCCATGGCCGGCGCCGGGCTCGACCCGGGCAAGCTCGGGGCCGACGAGGACCTGCTGGCCAGCGTCGGCGCGTTCGTCGAGCTGCACATCGAGCAGGGCAGCGCGCTCGACGGGCTCGGCGCGGCGGTAGGGATCGCCGAGGGCATCTGGCCGCACGGCCGCTGGCGGCTGGATTTCACCGGCCGGGCCGACCACGCGGGCACCACCCGGCTGGCCGACCGCAGGGATCCGATGCTGCCGTACGCGGCCACGGTGCTCGAGGCCAGGCAGGCGGCGTCCGCGTACGGCGCGCTGGCCACGTTCGGGAAGGTCACCGCGGAGCCGGGCGCCGCCAACGCGATCAGCTCCGCGGTCCGCGCCTGGCTGGACGCCCGGGCGCCGGACCAGGGCGCGCTCGACCACCTGGTCGGCCAGATCGAGGCCGCCGCGCGGCGGGCGGCCGACGCCCAGCGGGTCGAGGTCAGCGTGCGCCGCGAGTCGTTCACGCCCCCGGTGGAGTTCGACCCGGCGCTGCG
>JASHOI010000449.1 GCA_030041195.1 Streptosporangiaceae bacterium
AGGCGATCCAGCGCGCCAGGGCCAGGAGCGAGCGCCGGGCGAGGGAGGCGGCCGTGGCGGCCGCCGTCGCCTCGGGTGCCACGATCGCGCTTGCTGCCATCGAGCGGTCCCGGGTCATGGCGGACGCCGAGCGGCAGGCAGCCGAGCGGGCCAGCCACGGGCGCGACGAGAGGCTCAAGGCCGTCCGGGCCAGGATCCGCGAGCTGACCGCCGAGCTCGAGACGGCGGTGAGCACCGCGCACGGTGCCGAGATGGAACGCGCCGCCCGCCGGATGAAGCTGGAGCAGGTCGCGGCGCGGGCGACCGAGGAGTTCTCGATCGAGCCCGGCGTGCTGCTCGCGGAGTACGGCCCCGGCGTCGAGATCCCCGGCGCTGACGAGGGCCAGATGCCGGCCCCGTACGACAGGACCGCACAGGAGAAGCGGGCCGCATCCGCGCAGCGGCTGCTCGACCAGCTGGGCAAGGTGAACCCGCTGGCCCTCGAGGAGTTCTCGGCGCTCGAGGAGCGGCACGCGTTCCTGTCGACGCAGCTTGAGGACCTGAAGAAGACCCGCCGGGACCTGCTGACCGTGATCAAGGAAGTCGATGACCGGGTGCAGCAGGTGTTCGCGTCGGCCTACGAGGACACGGCCAGGGAGTTCGAGGACATCATCGGCAGGCTGTTCCCCGGCGGCGACGGCAGGCTCATCCTCACCGAGCCCGACGACCTGCTGGTCACCGGGATCGAGATCGAGTGCAGGCCTCCGGGCAAGAAGGTCAAGCGGCTGTCGCTGCTGTCCGGCGGCGAGCGCGCGCTGACCGCGATCGCCTTCGTCCTGGCGATCTTCAAGGCCCGGCCGTCCCCGTTCTACGTCCTTGACGAAGTCGAGGCCGCGCTGGACGATGCAAACCTGCAACGGCTGCTGCAGATCTTCGCCGAGCTCAGGGACACCTCGCAATTGATCATCGTGACGCACCAGCAGCGCACGATGGAGGTCGCTGACACCCTGTACGGGGTCAGCATGCGGGGGGACGGTGTCTCCGCGGTTGTCAGCCAGCGGCTGCGGGAGCCGGAGAGCGCCTGACCTGCCTGCGGCGGGCTGGCGCGGGTGGTGTCTGCGAGACTGAGGCGGTCATGGAAGAGCTGATAATCATCATCGTTGCCGTCGTCGTTGTGGTCGGCGGTGGCGGCACCACCTTCCTGGTCCGCTCCCGCCGTGGCGCGAGATCTGCCCCGGATCATGCCGCCGGCCGGGGCGGTGCCGTGACGACGGCACCGGGGCCGGCCAGCGCCACCGGGACCGCCGAGCCGGCCGATGCCGGCACCCAGACGGTGCTGGAACCGGACGTGACCGCCCCGCCAGCCCGGCCGGCTCCGCCCGCCGAGAAGCCGCCGCCGTCGGCAGGCCGTCTTGTCCGGCTGCGCGGCAGGCTGGCGCGGTCCCAGTCGGCTCTGGGTGGCGTCCTGCTCGGCCTGCTCTCCTCCGATCGCCTGGACGACCAGACCTGGGAAGAGATCGAGGACACGCTGATCACCGCCGACATGGGGGTCGCACCGGCCCGGCAGCTCACGGACGAGCTTCGCACCGACGTGAAGGTCGAGGGCACCAGGGACCCCGATTCGGTCAGGTCGCTGCTGCGAAGCCTGCTGCTCGAGCAGGTGGGCGTGAACATGGACCGGTCGCTGCACACCGCGCGGCACGGTGACCGGCCGGCGGTGGTGCTCGTCGTCGGCGTCAACGGGACCGGGAAGACGACCACGGTCGCCAAGCTCGCGCGCGTGCTGATCGGGGACGGGCAGACCGTGCTGCTCGGCGCGGCCGACACGTTCCGCGCCGCAGCGGTTGACCAGCTGCAGACCTGGGGTGATCGGGTGGGCGCCCAGGTGGTCCGGCCCGACCGCGAAGGAGCCGACCCGGCGAGCGTGGCGTTCGACGCGGTCAACGTCGGCATCGAGCGCGGGGTTGACGTGGTGATCGTGGATACCGCGGGACGGCTGCACACGAAGGCCGGCCTGATGGACGAGCTCGGCAAGATCAAGCGGGTGGTCTCCAGGCACGCCACGGTCGACGAGGTGCTGCTCGTGCTCGACGCCACGACGGGCCAGAACGGCCTGCGCCAGGCCCGCGTGTTCGCCGAGGTCGTCGACGTCACCGGGGTTGTGCTCACGAAGCTGGACGGCACGGCCAAGGGCGGGATCGTGATCGCCGTCCAGCGCGAGCTCGGCGTGCCGGTGAAGCTGGTCGGCCTCGGCGAGGGCCCCGACGACCTGGCTCCGTTCGAGCCCGAGGCGTTCGTGGACGCGATCGTGGGCTCGTAGTCAAGGTATCGGGCGGGCATCGCATCCGCTCGTGCGCGCCTGCCACTTGGCACTCAGCAGCCGCTAAGGCCAATTTCCGCAATCACTTGGTCACTTTACGGTTACACGCATGAGTCGGGCCGTCGGGCGATATATCCTGCAAGAGGCTGGATGCAATTTGCGTAAAGCTTGTGCCTTCCTGGGGGGGAGGATCGTTGGATACTGCGCGCCTGAAGGAGAGCTTCGCCCGCGTCGCCATGCACGGCGACGAGGTGGCCCTGTTCTTCTACTCCGATCTCTTCCTCAGGCACCCGGAGACCAGGGACATGTTCCCGGTCTCCATGGCCGAGCAGCGCGGTCATCTGCTGCGGGCCCTCGCCACGATCGTCTCCGACGTCGAGAACACCAGCCAGCTCACGGCGTTCCTGCAGGCATTAGGCCGCGATCACCGGAAATTCGGGACGCTCGCCGCGCACTACGCGCCCGTCGGCAGCAGCCTGCTGGCCACCCTGGCCCACTTCAGCGGGCCGTCCTGGACGCCGGAGCTGGCCGCCGACTGGGAGGCGGCCTACGGCCTCGTCGCCAAGGTGATGACCGACGCGGCGGCCCAGGACGAGAAGGTCAATCCGCCCTTCTGGGAAGCGACCGTCCTGTCCCATGAGATGCGGACCTTCGACATCGCGGTTTTCCGCGTGGTCACGCTCGACACGCTCAGCTACCTGCCCGGCCAGTCGGTCGCGATCGAGTCTGAGCTGCGGCCGAGGATCTGGCGCTTCTATTCCGTCGCCAACCCGCCTCGCGAGGACGCGACGCTGGAATTCCACGTCCGCGTCATCGACGGCGGCGCGCTGAGCCTGGCGCTGGCGCGGGGGCTCACCCCGGGCTCGCGGCTGCGGCTGGGGCCGCCGGTCGGCTCGCTGACCCTCGACCCCGGCTCCGACCGGAAGGTGCTCATGGTCGCCGGGAGCACCGGCCTGGCGCCGCTGAAGGCGATCGCGGGGCAGATCGCCGAGCGTGCCGACCCGCCCGAGACCCACCTGTTCGTGGGCGCCCAGGACGCGGGCAGCCTGTACGACCTGGAGGATCTGAAGAAGCTCGGCGCGCAGTGCCCCTGGCTGACCATCACGCCCTGCGTGTCCGACGACGCCGATTATCGCGGGGAGCGCGGGACACTGCCGGACGTCGTGGCGCGGTCGGGCTCCTGGGCCGACCGCGAGGCCTACATCGCCGGGCCGACGCCGATGGTGGAAACCATGGCCGATCGGCTCGCCACCTTGGGCGTTCCCGCAGCGCAGGTTCACGTCGAAGATTTCGGTTGGAGCGAGCCATGTCCGTGATCTCACGAACCGACAACAGGCTGACCCCCGACGCGGTGCAGGCGGTCACGTTCCCGGCCGCGCGGCTCGGCCGGCGCGGGCTCGACGAGGAGCACGTCAGGGCGTTCTGCGGTCAGGTCGAGCGGGAGCTGGTCAGGCTCTTCAACGAGCGGACCTCGCTGGCCGACGAGGTTCAGCGGCTTCGGCGGCGGGTCCTCGGCCAGTCCGGCGGAGACGCCCAGGCCGGATACCGGCAGGATGACGCCCACGTCCAGGCGGTGCGCATCCTGGCCAAGGCACAGCAGACCGCCGACAACTACGTGGCCGACGCCCAGGAGTACAGCAAGCAGCTCGCGCAGGACGCCAGGCGCCGCAGGGACGAGATCCTGACCGAGGCGAAGAATCACGCCGCCGTGATGCTCGAGGAGGCGCACGCCGAGGCGAGCAACGCGGCCGAGGCCGCCCTCGCAGCCCCGGTCACCCAGTCGGACGCCAATCGCAGGGAACTCGAGGCCGAGCTGGCCTACCTGCGCACGTTCAGCGACGTCTACCGCACCCACCTGCACGCCTACCTCGACGCACTGCTGCGCAACGTCGAGGAGTGGGAGCGCGCCGAGAAAACCTCAATGGCCGCCGCGCGCACCAGCCTGCCCCGCCTCCCGCGCAATCCGCAGCCTCCGCCGCCGACCGGATAGCCTGGGACGCGGGCCAGTGCGACGTGCTGCCCCTGGCGACACGAGCCGGGTGCGACGTTCAGCACGTGCCCGGTGACCACAGGCCACGCGTGAGGACGGCAGCAACACGTGTTCGAGACACTTTCCGACCGACTGACTCAGGTCTTCTCGTCGCTGCGCGGGCAGGGACGGCTATCCGCTGCCGACATCGACGCCACCACCCGCGAGATCAGGATCGCGCTGCTGGAAGCCGATGTCGCGCTGCCGGTGGTCCGGCAGTTCATCGCGCGCGTCAGGGAGCGGGCGTCCGGCGAAGAGGTCTCCCAGGCACTGAACCCGGCGCAGCAGGTCATCAAGATCGTCAATGAGGAGCTCATCGAGATCCTCGGCGGCGAGGCGCGGCGGCTGCGGTTCGCCAAGGTGCCACCGACCGTGATCCTGCTGACCGGGCTCAACGGGGCCGGCAAGACGACGCTCGCGGCCAAGCTTGGCCTGTGGCTGCGCAAGCAGGGGAACACCCCCATGCTGGTGGCGGCCGACCTGCAGCGGCCCAACGCGGTGCAGCAGTTGCAGGTCGTCGGCGAGCGCGCCGGCGTGCCGGTCTTCGCCCCGTCGCCGGGCAACGGCGTGGGGGACCCGGTCGAGGTGGCCCGGGCGTCGATCGACGAGGCCAAGCGCCGGATGCAGAACATCGTGATCATCGACACCGCGGGCCGGCTGGGCGTCGACGAGGAGATGATGCAGCAGGCCGCCGCGATAAGGGACGCCGTCGACCCGGACGAGATCCTGTTCGCGGTCGACGCCATGATCGGGCAGGACGCCGTGACGACCGCGCAGGCGTTCCTCGACGGCGTGGGCTACGACGGCGTGGTCCTCACCAAGCTCGACGGCGACGCGCGCGGCGGCGCCGCGCTCTCCATCGCGCAGCTCACCGGCCGGCCGGTCATGTTCGCGTCGTCCGGTGAGAAGCTCGAGGACTTCGATCTCTTCCACCCGGACCGGATGGCGTCCCGCATTCTCGACCTCGGCGACATCCTCACGCTGATCGAGCAGGCCGAGCGCACCTTTGACCAGGACCAGGCCGCCTCGATGGCCGAGAAGCTGGCCTCGGGCGAGGGCTTCACGCTCGAGGACTTCGTCGAGCAGCTCGCGATGGTGCGCAAGCTCGGGCCGATCGGCAACCTGCTCGGCATGCTGCCCGGGGCCGCCCAGAACCGCGAGATGCTCAGCCAGGTCAGCGACAAGGACCTGGACCGGGCGGCGGCGATCGTGAACTCGATGACCCCGGCGGAGCGCCGCAACCCGAAGATCCTCAACGGCTCCCGGCGGGCCCGGATCGCCGCCGGCTCGGGTGTCACGGTCGGCGAGGTGAGTTCGCTCGTCACCAGGTTCCTCGAGGGCCAGAAGATGATGCGGCAGGTCATGGGCATGCCGGGCATGCGGCGCGGTGCGCAGAAGGCCGCACGCAAGGGCAAGAAGAAGTCCAAGGGCGGGCGTCCAGATCGCTCGGGCGGCGTGGCCACCCGGGCCGGCGCCGGCAGCCGCCCGGGCGGGCCCGCCGGGCTCCCCGGCGGTCAAGGCAACGGCCCGGTGATGCCGGGCTCGATCCCCGGGCTGCCGGACGGGTTCGGCGGCGGAGCGGGCGACGGCGGATTCAAGCTGCCGCCGGGATTCGGCGCCCCGCAGCCGAACCTGCCGCCGGGGCTGCGCGGGCCGGTGCCGAACCGCCGCGGCCGCCCAGGCAAAAAGGGCAGGTAGTCTGCTTCTTGCCGGGCAGCAGCGAAGAGCCAAGCGACGGTGGGCGGGGGATGACGCCCGAGCTCGCCGCGTCTGGCAGAATGTGAGCGCGACAGCGGCTTCGCGGGGCCCTCTATCACCCGCTGGGCCGCTTTCCACTGGGCTGCGCCGCCAGTTCCCCACCTGACGCTCGCGCCGTCCGCAAATCAACGTCTGGGAGAAGACCGCACCCGTGGCTGTAAAGATCAAGCTGAAGCGCCTGGGCAAGATCCGGGCGCCGTATTACAGGATCGTGGTCGCCGATTCCCGCACCAAGCGGGACGGGCGGGCGATCGAGGAGATCGGCAAGTACCACCCGAAGGCAGAGCCGTCGTTCATCGAGGTCAACTCGGAGCGCGCGCAGCACTGGCTGTCCGTGGGAGCGCAGCCGACCGACCCGGTCAGGAAGATCCTCGAGATCACCGGTGACTGGCAGAAGTTCAAGGGCCTGCCCGGTGCCGAGGGGACGCTGAAGACGGCGGCCCCGAGGGAGGACAGGAAAGAAATCTTCGCCGCGGCAGTCAAGGAGAACCTGGGAGACGCCGCCCCGGCCCCGAAGGCCAGGGGCAGGGCCAGCAAGGACTCCGACGCAGCCGCCGACAAGGCGGGCAAGCCGGCGGCCAAGGATGCGCCGTCCAGGGGCGAGAAGCCTGCCCGGGCCAAGGCCGACCAGCCGGCCAAGGTCGGCGACGAAGCCAAGGCAGGCGACAAAGCCAAGGCCGACCAGTCGGCGAAGGCCAAGGCCGCCAGCGAGGCCAAGGCCGCCGGCGACGGCAAGCCGGCCGGCGACGGCAAGGCGAAGGACAAGGCCAAGGGCGCGAAGGACGAGGCCGCCGAGGCGGCCAGCCAAGCCCAGGAAGCCGAGGCCGACCCTGCCGCCGTTGCCGCCGACCCGGATTCCGCGAGCGAGGGCTGACGTGCTCGAAGAGGCTCTCGAGCACCTGGTGCGCGGCATCGTCGAATACCCCGACGATGTCCGCGTGGACAGCCGCGGGCTGCGCAGGGGCCGGGTTCTCGAGGTTCGCGTGCATCCCGACGACCTCGGCAAGGTCATCGGGCGCGGCGGACGGACGGCCCGGGCACTGCGGACCGTGATCGGCTCGCTGGCCGGCAACGCGTACGTCAGGGTCGACCTCCTGGACACTGACGAGATTCGCTAGCTGGGCATGCAGCTGGTCGTCGGCCGCATCGGTCGGCCGCACGGACTCCGCGGTGAGCTAACCGTGCAGGTGCACACCGACGATCCCGGCGCCAGGTTCGCGGCTGGCTCGGTTCTGGCCACCGAGCC
The DNA here is from genome assembly GCA_030041195.1 of Streptosporangiaceae bacterium. The sequence goes on from JASHOI010000449.1 coordinate 7,333, forward strand.
GGCCGCGCGGGGTCCGCTGACCGTGTTGTCGTCTCGCTGGCACTCGGGCCGCCTGCTGGTCAGGTTCGCCTCCTGCGCCGACCGGAGCAGCGCCGAGGACCTGCGCGGTACGTTGCTCGTGATGGACTCGGCCGACGTGGCCCCGGCGGCGGACCCGGACGAGTTCCACGACCACGAGCTGATCGGTCTCGAGGTGTCAACGGTCGCCGGAGAGCCGGTCGGCGAGGTGACCGACGTGCTGCACCAGGGGCAGGACCTGCTGGTGATCCGGCCGGCCCAGCCCGGGCGCGAGGACATCCTGGTCCCGTTCGCGGCCGCCCTGGTCCCCGAGGTCGACCTCCGGGCGGGCCGCCTGGTCATCGACCCGCCGCCGGGGCTGCTCGACCTCGGCCCAGCCGGCTAGCAGGGAGTGTCGCGATGAGGGTGGACATCATCACGATCTTTCCCGAGTACTTCGCGCCGTTGCGGGTCTCGCTGATCGGCAAGGCAGCGCAGCGCGGCGACATCGAGTTCGGCGTGCACGACCTCAGGACGTGGGCGCACGACGTGCACCATTCGGTGGACGATGCCCCGTTCGGCGGCGGGCCGGGCATGGTCATGAAGCCGGAGCCGTGGGGCGAGGCAATCGACGCGGTGGCCCCGCCCGGCACGACCGCCAGGCTGGTCCTGCCCAGCCCGGCCGGGGTGCCGTTTACCCAGGAGATGGCCGCCAGCTACGCGCTGGAAAGCCACCTGGTCTTCGCCTGCGGCAGGTACGAGGGGATCGACGCGCGGGTGGCCGAGGAGGCGCGCGCGAGGATGCCCGTTGACGAGGTGACGATCGGCGACTACGTGCTCGCCGGAGGCGAGCCGGCCGTGCTGGTGATGACCGAGGCGGTGTGCAGGCTGCTGCCGGGCGTCATCGGCAACGCGGATTCCGCGCCGGACGACTCGTTCGGCGGCGGCTCCGGGCCGATGGCCGGGCTTCTCGAGGGGCCCGCTTACACCAGGCCGCGGGTCTGGCGGGGCCGGGAAGTGCCGCCCGTGCTGCTGTCCGGCGACCACGCCGCGATCGCCCGCTGGCGCCGCGACGCCGCGCTGCGCCGGACGGCGGCGAACCGCCCCGACCTCGCCGCGAGACTGTCCGCCGGTCCCGGCGGGGCGGCGGCCCAGGGACTCGATTCCCGCGATCGTGAGGTACTCTCTGAGGCTGGCTTTCCATTCAGCGGCCAAGATATGGCAGACTGAATGCGCCGCCCCGCATTTGCCAGTTAGCAGGGCGTGGCCGGGCGCCTGGCGCCATGGCTCCCAGAGACCGAATCAGCGCGTTCGCAGGCGTGCGCGTGATGACGAACGAGGAACTGCAGCGATGCACACCGCGATTGCCGAGCTGGAGCAGGCACAGATCCGATCGGATGTCCCGGACTTCCGGCCGGGTGACACGCTGAAGGTCCACGTTCGGGTCGTCGAGGGCACCCGGTCCAGGATCCAGGTGTTCCAGGGCGTCGTGCTGCGCCGCCAGGGTGGCGGCGCACGCGAGACCTTCACGGTCCGCAAGATCAGCTACGGCGTGGGCGTCGAGCGGACCTTCCCGGTGCACAGCCCGTCGATCGACAAGATCGAGGTCGTCACCCGCGGCCGGGTGCGCCGGGCCAAGCTTTACTACCTGCGCTCGCTGCGCGGCAAGGCCGCCCGGATCAAGGAACGCCGCGAGCCGGCCCGCCAGGGCTAGCCAGCCGCCCGGGTGGCCCGAGAAGGCTCGGCCGGAAAGGCGCGGGGGTCGCGGCACCGGATGTCCCGACCAGACCGCGGGAGCGCGCACGCCCGGCCCGATACGGCGGCGCGCAAGGTTCGGAAGATCCCGGAACTAGGGTCGGAGTCCACGATGGACGGCGGCGAAGACGACTTCAAGTACATCCTGGCCGGCTCGGACGGCTCCGAGACGCCGGACGGCGGCCCGGCGGACCGGGCGGCCGGTGTCGCGTCGGCGCGGCCCGGCCCGCGCAGGGCCGCCACCGACGGGGCAGGCGGCCAGGACGAAGGCCCCGAAACCCCGGGCACGAGGCGGCCAAGGGGCCGGTCCTTCTGGCGCGAGTTGCCGGTGCTGGTCGTGATCGCGCTCGTGATCGCCCTTGTGATCAAGACGTTCATCGTCCAGGCGTTCTACATACCGTCGTCCTCGATGGAGAACACGCTGGACATCGGCGACAAGGTGCTGGTCAACAAGCTCGTCTATCACTTCAGGAGCATCCAGCCCGGCGACGTCATCGTGTTCAACGGAGACGGCTCGTGGTATCCCGAGCCGAAGTCGGGCCCGCCGAGCTCGGACCCCCTGGTGCGGCTGTACCACGCGACCCTGGAACCACTGTTCCACGCGATCGGCGGCCTGTTCGGAACCGCACCGGGACAGACGGACCTGATCAAGCGCGTGATCGGCGTTCCCGGTGACCACGTCGCCTGCTGCAACGCCGCCGGGGACGTGACCGTCAACGGAGTTGCGCTGCACGAGCAGTCCTACCTGTTCCCCGGCAACCCCCCGTCGCTGCAGCGATTCAGCATCACGGTGCCGCCGGGCCGGCTGTGGGTCATGGGCGACCACCGCAGCGTCTCCTGGGACTCCCGCGGGCACATGAATGACCCCGGCGACGGCACCATACCGGAGAACATGGTGATCGGCCGGGCATTCATGATCGTCTGGCCGCCCAGCCGGTGGCGGATCCTGCAGATCCCCTCGACGTTCAGCCAGCCCGGCATCAGCTCCTCCAGCGCCGCCCGCGCGGCCTCCGCCGCCGTCACGGCCGGCACGGCCATCGCGCCCGCGGCGTCCTACCTGCCGCTGGAAGCCGGTTTCGTGGTCGCGGTCCCGCTAACCTTGCTGCAGCGACGGGTGCGGCGCCGCAGGCTGCTGACCGGTTTTCTGCGGCGCTGCCGTGGGCGCATGAGGCGCCGGTGAGGCCATGGACAAGGCGGTGGAGCGGCTTCCGGGCTACACGCCAAGGCGGGACGGCGGCCTGGCCGGATACGAGCGGGTGCTGGCCAGAGCCGGCCTCGCCCCGGTAGCCGGAATCGACGAGGCGGGCCGCGGAGCCTGCGCCGGCCCGCTCGTGGTCGCCGCCGTCACGCTGAATCCCCGGCGCAGGTCCGACCCGGCCGGGCTCGCCGACTCCAAGGCGCTGACCGCGCCCGCCCGCGAGGCCGCCTATCAGGAGATCGTGGCGCGCGCCCTCGCCTGGCACGTGGTCGTGATCCCGTCCACCGACATCGACCGGCTTGGGCTGCACGTGTGCAACGTCGCCGGGATGCGCCGGGCGCTGGCCGGCCTGGCCAGCAGGCCAGGCTACGTGCTGACCGACGGGTTCCCGGTCCGGGGCCTGGCCGTCCCCGCGCTGGCCATGTGGAAGGGCGACGAGGTCGCCGCCTGCGTGGCCGCGGCCTCGATCGTGGCCAAGGTGACCAGGGACCGGATCATGAAGAATCTCAGCCAGGAATTTCCGCAATACGGGTTTTCCCGGCATAAGGGATATTCAACTCCCAGCCACATGGCCGCCCTGACCGAGCATGGCCCGTGCCCGCAGCACCGCGCGTCGTTCGCCAACGTGATCGGCGTGATGCGGGCCCGCGACGGCGTGCCGCTGGCCGGCATCGAGGACCTGCCCGCCGAGGAGGCGGCCCCGCTGGACGACATCCAGGCCTTCCCGGGCTGCGAGGCAGAGGACCCGGCCGGGGCAGGGGCAGAATTGTCTTATGGTTGACCTCATCCGGCCCGCGCTCTCCTGGTGCGGGCCGTGACCGGCGCCGCCCGGCAGTCCCGGCGCGGCGCGTGCGGTCAGGACGGAGGGAGCGCATGAGCGCGGAGGATCTCGAGAAGTACGAGACGGAGATGGAACTCCAGCTCTACCGCGAGTACCGCGACGTGGTGGGGCTGTTCAGCCACGTGGTCGAGACCGAGCGCCGGTTCTACCTCACCAACCAGGTTGAGCTGAACGTCCGCACCTCCGACAACGGCGAGGTGTTCTTCGAGGTCACCATGCAGGACGCCTGGGTCTGGGACATGTACCGCCCGGCGCGGTTCGTGAAGAACGTCCGGGTTGTCACGTTCAAGGATGTCAACGTGGAGGAACTCGCCAAGAGTGACCTGCAGATGCCCGACCCCGACGACAAGCAGCAAGGCTTCTCCTGACCGCCCCCGCATCAACGGGGAATCCTGCCAGTCCCATTTGCTGACGCGTTTCCCCGCTACGCGCTTCCCCGCTAGTAGCGCCGACCACGCGGGTGCGGCATTGAAGCACGCGGCACCGACAGTTCGCGCCCGGTAATCCACAGTCCGCCGCCGGCGTCGCGTTCCGTCCACAACGCAGGCCGGCCGTCAGCGCGCCACCCTCCGGCTCCGTCAGCCTCGGAGGCGGAGGTGGTCAGGTTGAACGCCAAGGATGAGCTGGGCAAGCAGGGCGAACAGCTCGCCGCTGAGTACCTGCAGCGCGCCGGGCTCCGGATTCTCGCCCGCAACTGGCGGTGCGCCGAGGGAGAGATCGACATCGTCGCCGCCGACCGGCGGGTGCTGGTCGCCGTCGAGGTGAAAACCCGTTCCGGTACCGGGTTCGGCACCCCGCTTGAGGCCGTGACCAGGAAGAAGCGCAACCGGCTGCGGCGGCTGGCCGTGCAGTGGGTGGTCGCGCACGGGGTGCTGTTCGACGAGGTGCGGGTCGACGTCGTTGAGGTGCTGAAGGACGGGCAGGGCGGATTTTCGCTCGACCACATCCGGGGAGTCGGCTAGATGTCGCTGGCGCGCACCCATTCGATCGCGCTGGTGGGCGTGCAGGGCCATCCGGTAGAGATCGAGGCGGACATCGAGAACGGGCTCGTCGGCCTCATGCTGGTGGGCCTGCCCGACACGGCGCTTCGCGAGGCGCGGGACCGGATCCGGTCGGCGATCGTGAACAGCAAGGAGAAGTGGCCGAACCGCAGGATCACCGTTGGCCTGTCGCCCGCCAGCCTGCCGAAGCGCGGCAGCAGCTTCGACCTCGGCATCGCGGTCGCGATCCTGGCCGCGGACGGAGCCGTTCCGCCGAGACGGATCGAGGCCCTGATGCTGCTCGGCGAACTGGGGCTCGACGGCAGGCTCCGCCCGGTACGCGGCGTGCTCCCCGCGGTGGCCGCGGCCGCGGCGGCCGGGTTCACGGCGGTCGCCGTGCCCACCGAGAACGCGCCCGAGGCGTGCCTGGTGCCGGGAATGCGGGTGCTGGCCGCGCCGAGCCTGGGCGCCCTGCTGGAATGGCTGCGGTGCCAGGATCCGCCCAGCGTCACCGTCTTCGAGGGCGGGGCGGCGCCCGGGCCGCTGCCAACAGTCTCTGGATCAAGGGCAGGAACGGGACGCGACCTGGCCGATGTCGTCGGCCAGCCGACGGCACGGCGGGCCGCGGAGATCTGCGCGGCGGGCGGCCACCACCTGCTGCTGCTCGGGCCGCCGGGGGTCGGCAAGACCATGCTGGCCGAGCGGCTGCCCACGGTGCTGCCCCCGCTGGACGCCGACGCGGCGCTCGAGGTCACCGCGATCCATTCGATCGCCGGGACGTTGCCCTCCGGCTGCCCGCTGCTGACCGAGCCGCCGTTCTGCGCTCCGCACCATACCTCGACCAGGGCGGCGATCGTCGGCGGCGGCAGCGGCGTCCTGCGGCCCGGGGCGGCATCTCTGGCGCACCACGGATGCCTGTTCCTCGACGAGGCCCCGGAGTTCTCGAGGGACGTTCTTGACGCGCTGCGCCAGCCGCTTGAGTCCGGCGAGGTGGTGCTGGCGCGGTCCGGGCTGACCGCCAGGTTCCCGGCGAGGTTCACCCTGGTGCTGGCCGCCAACCCGTGCCCGTGCGCCAGCGCCGCGACCAGCCGCACGGCGTGTTCCTGCACGCCGATGGTCCGCCGCAGGTACCTGGCCCGGCTGTCCGGGCCGCTGCTGGACCGGGTGGACGTGAAGGCCGAGTTCCTGCCGGTCGGCAGGGCCGAGCTGCTGAGCGACAGGAAGCTGACCGAGCCCAGCTCGGTGGTGGCCGAGCGGGTGGCCGCGGCCAGGCAGCGGATGGCGCACCGGCTGCGCGGCTCTGGCTGGCGGCTGAACGCGGAGATACCCGGCAGCGAGCTGCGGCGGCGCTACGCCCCGGCGCCCGGCGCGCTCGTGCCGCTGGAGCGGGCGATGGACCTGGGCGAGATCAGCGCGCGCGGTGCCGACCGGGTCATCCGGCTGTCCTGGACCGTGGCCGACCTGGGCGGCGTTTCCCGTCCCACGGTGACCGAGGTCAGCTACGCGCTGGGCCTGTGGCTGGGCGTCATGACCTATTGAGCGCCGCCGTCGGCGTGCGATCGGGGCTCAGCCGAGGCGCAGCCGGCCGGCCCGCACGCCGTCGGTGAACCCCCGCCATTCGCGCGTCGTGAACACCAGGCTCGGCCCGTCCGGGTCCTTGGAGTCGCGGACGGCCACGACGCCGGGCAGGTTGCGGGCAACCTCCACGCACTGGCCGCCGTTGCTTCCGCTGTAGCTGCTCTTCTGCCACGCGGCGCGGGACAGGTCCACACCCCGAGAGGGCATCCCGCACCTCCTTCTGCGTCAGGTCACCCCAGTTCGGCCGCCACCCCCGCGATGAGCTCGATCGACGCGGCGGTGCCGAGCGCTTCCGCGCGCAGGTGATCAAATACCACTGTATAGCGCCTGACCTCTTCCTCGGCCTCCAGGAACAGGCTGCCGGTGAGGTGCTCGAGATAGACGACGGTCGGATCGGCGGCGTCCGGGAACTCCAGGATCGTGAACGGGCTGATCGGGTGCACGTGAGCCGCGGTGGTGAACGGCAGGACCTGCAGCGTGACGTTGGGCCGCTCGGCGACGTCGATGAGCCGGCGAAGCTGCGACCGCATGACCGCCGGGCCGCCGACCCGGACCCGGACCACGCTCTCGGTCAGGACCAGCCAGAAGTCGGGCGGGCCGGCCTGGCCGAGGATGCCCTGGCGTTCCATCCGCAGCGCGACCTGACGGTCGATGTCGTCAGCGCTGCCGGGATTGGGCGCGGCGCGGAGCACGGCCCTGGCGTAGTCTTCGGTCTGCAGCAGGCCCGGTATGACCATGGACTGGAAGTCACGGAACCGGACGGCAGCCGCCTCCAGCCCGACGTACGCTTCGAACCAGGTCGGCAGCGCCCGGCCGTAGGTGTGCCACCAGCCCTTCTGGCGAGCCTCGCGGGCGAGCTGGACCAGGAGGTCGGCCTCGGTGCCGGTGACGCCGTAGATCTCCAGTAACTCGCGGACGTCGCCGGGCCTGATGGAGATCCGGCTGGTTTCGATCCGGCTGATCCGGGTGCCGGAACAGTCCAGCCGGTGGCCGACCTCCTCGCAGGTCAGGTCGGCCTGCTCACGAAGGCGGCGCAGCTCGATGCCCAGTCGCTTGCGGCGGACGGTCGGGCTTGGGCTGGCGGCCATGATGACTCCGATCGTGGCGCAATTGCGCTAGTTGCTAACTTTCGCATCATACGGTTACGTATCTTGCCAATGTGCATGATGCTGGTGCATGCTTTAGGGCATGATACCGGCACGAATGGTACGTGAACGGATCGAGCACACCGCCGCGCCTGCGCGTGCCTGACGGGCTGCGCCAGATGACCGGCGATAGCGGGCGTGGTACCGCCGTCGGGCCTGAAGCAGCCGGACGGCCGGCCACGCGCGGCAGCGCCTGGCCGCTGACGAGCTACCTGGAGCTCGGTGCATTGCCCACGGCGGTCCCCTGTGCCCGGCTGCATGCCCGGCTGGTGGTGACGGAGTGGGGGCTTGGCTCTCTGGCCGAGACGGCCGAGCTCATCGTGTCCGAGCTCGTGACCAACGCGGTAACCGCGACCGAAGGCTTAACGGCCAGCAGGTACGGGGGGCAGCGGCGGCCGGGGCGGCCGCCCGTGCGGCTGTGGCTCCAGTCCGACCTGCAGAGCCTGGTCGTGCTGGTGTGGGACGGGAACGACCAGATGCCGCGGCCCGCGGCGCCCGACGCGGAGTCGCAGAGCGGCAGGGGACTCTGGCTGGTTGAGGCCCGCAGCGACGAGTGGGGGGTGTTCAGGCCCGCTCAAGCCAGCGGCAAGGTCGTCTGGGCGAAGATCACGCATCGCTGAGCGCCGCGCGCGTCCAGAGCATGCGGGTCTGACAGTTCGGCCGCTGTATCCACAGCCAGGCCGGTATGAGCCCTGCTTGTCCACAGTCGGACTCATCATTCGGCGGTTGGGGTTCGGCCTCCGGCACGCTCAGGAACCGGAGGTGGTGAGGTTGAACCGCGGGGCCGCGCAGACAGGCAAGGTAGGTACGCCGGACAGCTCGTGTGACCGGCTGACGTCAGCGTCCGGGGCCGGGGGGTGACGGCCGTGGCGGGCGAGAAGGAGCGGGTCGCGCGCATCGCGCTGAGCTTCGTGGCCGAGCCGGGTGATCTCGTGCTCGGCGCGCTGCTGCGGGCCTGCGGCCCGGCTGAGGCATTCGCCGCGATCTGCGACGGCCGCCCTCCCGAGCCCGCGGTATCCGGGCCCGGGCGTATTTCCGGGCTTGGCCGTGCGATCGGGCGATGGGCGGCCCGGCTCGGCGCGGTTCCCGCCGAGTCCAGGCTGGCCGGCTGGGAGCGCGCGGGTATCCGCGTGTTGTGTCCGGGCGATCCGGAGTGGCCGACCCAGCTCGACGTGCTCGGTGACGCCCGGCCGCTGGTGCTGTGGTTGCAAGGCAATGCGGACCTGCGCTTCGCGTGCCTGCGCTCGGTCTCGGTCGTGGGGGCGCGGGCGGCGACCGGCTATGGCGAGCACGTGGCCACCGAAATGGCAGCCGCGCTGGCCGAGAGAGGCTGGGCGGTCATCTCCGGCGGCGCCTACGGCATCGACGCCAGCGCGCACCGCGCGGCGCTCGGCGCCGAGGGGGTGACGGTGGCGGTCCTGGCCAGCGGGCTCAGCTACGGCTACCCCAAGGGCCATCACGAGCTCTTCGCCGCGATCGCCGGCCAGGGGGTCGTGCTCAGCGAGTGGCCGCCCGACCGGGCGCCGTCCAGGCCGGGATTCCTCGTCCGCAACCGGGTCATCGCGGCGCTGAGCTGCGGCACCGTGGTCGTGGAGGCCGCGCTGCGCAGCGGGGCGCTGAGCACCGCCCGGCATGCCAGGGACCTCTCCCGGCCGCTGATGGCCGTCCCGGGGCCGGTGACCTCACGCCAGTCTGAGGGCTGCCACGAGATCATCCGCGAGTGGGGCGCCGTCCTGGTGACCCGGGCGCAGGAGGTCATCGAGAACGTCTCGCCCGCCGGGGAGGGGCTGGCCGCCAGGCGCCGCGGCCCGGCCTGCTCCCGCGACAGCCTGGACCCGGAGACCACGGCCGTGCTCGAGGCCATCCCGGCCCGGGCCGGCGCGGGCACCGCCGCGATCGCGATAACCGCCGGGGTGGATCTGAGCACCGCGATCCGCTGCCTCGGTGCGCTGGCGGCGGCCGGCTTCATCGAGCGCTGTCCCCGCGGCTGGCGGTTGCGCAAGAACACCTGACACGCGCCGCGGGTACCGGAACCGCGCGGCAGATGGCAGCACACTTGGGGCATGAACGCTGCCGCGCCCGCCGATCCGGGGCTGCCCGAGTGGGCAGCCGATCGCCTGGCTGCGTTCGAGAGGCATCTGACGGCCGAGCGCGGCCTGTCGGCGCATACGGTGCGCGCGTACCTCGGCGACGTCGCCGCCTTGCTTGAGAATGCCCGCGCGGGCGGCCTTGGCGACGTGGCCGGGCTGGACATCCACGTGATCCGGGCCTGGCTGGGAGCCCAGCACAGCAGCGGGATGGCGCGCGCGACGCTGGCCCGCCGGGCCGCGGCCGCCCGGGCGTTCACCGCCCTGGCGTACGCGCGGGGGTGGCTGGCCAGCGACCCCGGTCCGTTGCTGGCCACCCCCAAGGCCGCCCGTCATCTGCCGGATGTCCTGGGCCAGGATCAGATGGCGGCGGTGCTCGCGGCCGGCGAGTCCGCGCCGCAAGCCGCGGACGAGCCGCGTCAGGCCGCGATCGCGTGGCGGGACACCGCGATCATGGAACTGCTCTACGCATCCGGGATCCGGGTCAGCGAGCTGTGCGGGCTCGATGTCGGCGACATCGACGAAGGCCGCCGGACCGTCCGCGTCCTCGGCAAGGGCAACAAGGAGCGGGTCGTGCCGATCGGCATTCCCGCGGCACAGGCGGTGCGGCGGTGGCAGCAGGCGGGCCGTCCGCTGCTGGCCACCGAGCGGTCCGGCACCGCGCTCTACCTTGGCGCGCGCGGCGGGCGGCTCGATCCGCGGACGGCGCGCCGGGTCGTGCACGCCA
>JASHOI010000450.1 GCA_030041195.1 Streptosporangiaceae bacterium
GCCATTCGAGGCCCTGCTGGGCAGCGCGGCGCTGCGGCCGCAATGGTTCTCGCTGATGCTGCAGCTGGCCTTCACCGGCGGCCTCACCGGCCAGTATGTCGACTTCACCACCGCTCAGCGGTCCGCGCTGGCGATGATCGCCGAGCGCGAGAACGTGCGGCTGAACAGCGGCGACATCGACGGGCTGGTGGGCCGGATGAGCTCACTGCCGCCGCACCCGGAGGTGGACGGCGCGCTCGCCGCGCTTGCCCGTACCCGGCTGCGGCTGGTCGCCCTCACCAACTCGGTCCAGCAGGTCGCCGACGCGCAGCTGGCCAACGCCGGCCTCAGCGGCTACCTGGAGGCCGTGATCTCGGCGGACAGCACCGGCCATCTCAAGCCCGCGCCGCAGCCCTATCGCGCGGTCGCCGAGCGCTGCGGCGTCAGCATCGGCGACGTGCGGCTGGTCGCCGCTCATTCCTGGGACGTCGCCGGGGCGCTGGCCGCCGGGTGCGAGGCGGCGTTCGTGGCCCGGCCCGGCATGGTGCTCAGCCCGATCGGCGCCAGGCCGGGCATCGCCGGACCGGACCTGGCCGCTGTGGCCGAGCAGATCATCGCCGTCGACGGGTGAACGGACGGCTGGTGACATTTGTCATCGCGAGCTGGTGAGGCGCGGCACTACGCGGCGTGACGGCATCGGGCCACGCTGGTTGGCATGGTTCATCACAACGCTCAGGCCGGCGGAATCGTCCTGTCCCGGCTCTCCAAGTCCTACGGCCAGGTGCGCGCGGTCCGGTCGATCGACCTGACCATCGCTCCCGGCGAGACGGTCGCGTTGCTCGGCCCGAACGGCGCGGGCAAGACGACCACGATCGACATGATGCTCGGCCTCACCCGCCCCGACGCCGGGACGGTCTCGGTGTTCGGCCGGACGCCTGCGGCGGCCGTGCGCGCGGGCTGGGTGGGCGGCATGCTGCAGACCGGGTCGCTGCTGGAACATCTCAAGGTCCGCGAGCTGGTCAGCCTGATTGCCTCGTACTACCCGCACCCGCTGCCGGTCGCCGAGGTACTGCGGCTGACCGGTGCCGAGGAGTTCGCTGACCAGCTGACCACGAAGCTGTCCGGCGGTCAGGCCCAGCGGGTGCGCTTTGCCGCCGCGCTGGTCGGCGACCCCGACCTGCTGGTGCTCGACGAGCCCACCGCGGGGATCGACGTTGCGGGCAGGCACGAGTTCTGGCAGGCCATGCGCGCGGTAGCCGGGCAGGGGAAGACGGTGCTGTTCGCCACCCACTACCTGGAAGAGGCCGACGCCTACGCCGACCGGATCGTGCTGATCGCCCACGGGCGCATCATCGCCGACGGCCCGGCCACCGAGATCAAGGCGCGGGCGGGCTCCCGCATGATCAGGGCGACGCTGCCCGGCGCCGACCTGGCGTCGCTCGGCGCGCTGCCGGGCGTGGTGAGCGCGGAACGGCACGGCGACGCGGTGCTGCTGTCCTGCTCGGACGCTGATTCCGCGCTCCGCGCGCTGCTGGGGTCGTTCCCCGCGGCGCGGGATGTCGAGGTTCGCGGGGGCAGCCTCGAGGAGGCGTTCCTGGAACTTACTGCAGACGAGGAGGAGCACGATGACCAGCGCCATTCACTTCAGGTATGAGATCGTCCGCACGTTCCGCAACCGGGTCTTCTACGCGGTGACCCTGGCGCTGCCGCTGGTGCTGTTCTACGCGGTGGCCTCGGGCCAGCGCCACGCGACCCAGGACGGCATCAGTTTCCCGCTCTACTTCATGACAGCGATGGCGGTGTACGGCGCGATGTTCGCGGCGGTCTCGCCTGGGGCGCGCATCGCGCGCGACCGGGCCGGGGGCTGGACCCGGCAGGCGCGGATCACGCCGCTGCGGGCGCGCACCGACATCGCGGCCAAGGTGGTCACCGCCTACCTGATCGCGCTGCCCAGCATTGTGCTGGTGTTCCTGGCCGGAGCCTCGCTGGGAGTCCGCCTGAACGCGACGCAGTGGCTGGAGTTGGGCGGGCTGCTGCTGGCCGGGCTGACCCCGTTCATCGCGCTGGGCATCACGCTGGGGTACCTGGTGGCCTCCGACGCGCTGACGCCGGCCATCGGCGGCGTGGTCGTCCTGTTCGCGCTCGTCGGCGGGGTGTACGGGTTCCAGCTCGCGCACTCCGGCCCGCTGTTCGACGTGATGAAGGCGATACCGTCGTACTGGCTGGTGCAGGCGGGCAAGACCGCGTTCGGCGGCGGCAGCTGGCCCGCGCAGGGCTGGATCGTGATCGCCGCCTGGACCGCGGCGGGAGTCGCGGCCGCCGCGCTCGCGTACCGCCGGTCGGCGGCTCGGGGCTGACCGCGATGAGCCAGTCCGGCGTACCGTGGGTAAATGTGAGCGACGAGGTGGCACTGCACACCCAGACCGAGGCCGAGTGGGTGGCGGCCCAGTCCAGGTGGACGCGAAGCTGGCGCAGGGGGGCCATGCTGGCGATCCCGCTGGTCTACCTGGTCTTCGTGGTCGTCTCGGTCCGGCAGAACTCGCACGGTTCCGCCGCGGTCGCCGGCTACGTGCTGCTGGCGGCCTTTGCCGCGGCCTGGCTGGTCACGCCCGTCGTGCTGGCGCCGGACTGTAGCGCGCTGCGATTCTGGGCCTGGTACGCGTTTCTGGTCGCGCTGACGGCGGCGGAAATCCCGTTCGCCCGCGCGGCGGGCTTCGTGCTGTGCGTGTTCCTCACCCTGCTCACCGTGGCGCGCCTGGGTACCCGCTCGGCCCCGTTCGTGATCGTGATGTCGGTCGCGGCGCTGCTGATCCCGGTCGAGGTCGGGTCCTGGCACGTCAGCCTCGCCAAGTCGTTCGCCGACGTCACCCCCGTCGCGATCCCGGTCGTCGCGCTCGCGATGGCCGCGACCATGCAGGTGGTGCGCGCCAACCAGGCGCTCGCCGAAACCCGGGCCGAGCTGGCCCGGCTGGCCGCGGAGAACGAGCGGATCCGGATCGCCCGCGACTTGCACGACCTGCTCGGCCACTCGCTGACCACGATCACGGTGAAGGCGGGGCTGGCGCGCCGGCTCGGGCCGGCCGATCCCGACGGGGCGGTTGCCCAGATCACCGAGGTCGAGGACCTGTGCCGGCGGGTGCTCGCCGACGTACGGGCCGCGGTGTCCGGCTACCGCGAGGTCACCCTGGCCAGCGAGCTCGCCCGCGGCCGGGAGCTGCTGCGGGCGTCCGGGATCGCCGCTGACCTCCCCGGGGCCATCGACGTCGCCGATCCAGCCCACCAGGAGCTGTTCGGCTGGGCCGTCCGAGAGGGTCTGACGAACGTGATCCGCCACGCCCGGGCGCGTTCATGCCAGGTACGGGTATCAGCTTCCTGCGTCGAGATCATCGACGACGGTCAGGGATCTGCCGCCGCTCCCGGGAACGGGCTGTCCGGGCTGCGTGAGCGGGCCGCGGCAGCCGGCGGTGGCGTGGAAGCCGGCCCGGTGCGGCCCGCGGGCTGGCGGCTGCGGGTGTGGGTGCCCGCGGCGGAGACGCCGCCCGCCGGCGCGGAAGCCCGCGACACCGCCAGGGCGCCCGGGAGGGCACTGCGCCCGGCTCCGCAAGGACGCTAACGTTGATCCGGCTGCTGCTCGCCGACGACCAGGAGCTGATCCGCAGCGCGCTCGCGATCATGCTGGCGCTGGAAGAGGACTTCGAGGTCGTCGCGTCGGTCGGCCGCGGCGACGAGGTGGCCGCGGCGGCCAGGGAGCACCAGCCGGACGTGGCGCTGCTGGACATCGAGATGCCCGGGCTCGACGGCCTGTCGGCCGCGGGGGTGCTCGCGCGCGAAGCGCCGCAGTGCCGGTCGGTGATCCTCACCACGTTCGGGCGCCCCGGCTACCTGCGCCGGGCGATGGAGTCGGGGGCCAGCGGCTTTGTGGTCAAGGACGCCCCGCCCGAGCAGCTCGCCGCCGCGATCCGCCGGGTCGCGGCGGGAGAGCGCGTCGTCGACCCGGGGCTTGCCGCGGAGTCGCTGGCCAGGGGCGCGTCGCCGCTGACCGCACGGGAACGTGACGTGCTGGTCGCCGCGAGGCCGGGAGCCACGGTTTCGGAGATCGCCAGGAAGCTGTTCCTGTCCGAGGGAACGGTCCGCAACTACCTGTCCGCCGCGATCGCCAAGACCGGCACGCGCAACCGCTCCGAGGCGGTGCGGCGAGCCGAGGAACAAGGCTGGCTCTGAGGCGCTGCCCCGCGCCGCGCAGCAGACGGCACCGGTCGCCGCGCGAGTCCCGTCAACTGCTCCCAGTCCTACCGGGTCGGCGGCTGGCCATCTCTGTTGACGCAACCGAACGGTTGCCATAGTATGGCAATCACTCGGTTGCTATATGTCGGAGGCGACCACCTCGACCGGGGTGCTCAGGCATCCAGCCCTATCCACGAGCCGGGTAGCTGATCTGGGAGGCGACGATGAATGGTGAGCCGCGCAACGCGGTGCTGCCGGGCGCCGGCGGCTCCGGCGTTCCGGCGCTGCCTGCGGTGCCGGCGCGCGCAACGCCGACTGCAACGGCAGCGGCACTCACGGGGACGCTCGGGCTCGCCGCCGCGTGCTGGGTGATCGCGGTCCGGCAGATGCACGGGATGGACATGGGAGTGGCGACCCGGCTCGGCTCGTTCGCGTTCTTCGTCGCCGTATGGGTGGTCATGATGGCCGCGATGATGCTGCCGGGCGCGGCCCCGGCGGTGCTGAGACGCGCCCAGGCCGGCGGCGGGGTGCGCGCCGTGCCGCTGTTCATCGGGTCCTACCTCGCCGTCTGGTCGCTGGCGGGCGCCGCAGTGTATGCGCTGTACCGGCCGCACGGATCTGTCGCCGCCGGAGTCGTGGTGATCGCGGCCGGTCTCTACGAGCTCACGCCGGTCAAACGGCACTTCCGCCGCCGCTGCCGCGACAGCGCCCGCTCGGGATTCCGGTTCGGGCTGTGCTGCGCCGGGTCGAGCGCCGGGCTCATGGCGATGCTGCTGGCGCTCGGCGTCATGAGCGTCACCTGGATGTCGGTGACCGCCGTCCTCGTCGTCGCCCAGAAGCTTCTTCCGCCCAAAGCCGCCGTCGATGTGCCGCTGGCGCTCGCGATCACGGCGTTTGGTATCTGGATCATCCTCGCGGCCTGATCACCGGCAACAAGGAGACAACCAATGACCAGTCACACGACCGGAACACGCGAAGAGTGGCTTGCCGCCCGGCTCGACCTGCTCGATGCGGAGAAGGAGCACACGCGGCGCGGCGACGAACTGGCGCGGCGGCGGCAGGAACTGCCCTGGGTCCGGATCGGCAAGGAATACCGGTTTGACACCGACGAGGGCACGGCGTCCCTGGCGGATCCGTTCGATGGACGCTCGCAGCTGCTCATTTATCACTTCATGTTCGGGCCAGACTTCACCGCGGGCTGTCCCGCCTGCTCGGCGATCGCGGACGGCTTCAACGGCATCGCGCAACACCCGCGAGCGCCCGGGCATGAGCGCGTTCGCGCTCGACGACGGGGCCGTCTACCACACCTACTCGGCCTATGCGCGTGGCCTGGACGGCCTGTGGGGCATGTACCAGTGGCTCGACCGGACGCCGCGGGGGCGAAACGAGGCGCGAGGCCCCGACGACCCGCTCAACTTCTTCCGCCGCCGCGACGAGTACGACGGCGCACCCGGGGCCGGCAGCTAACTGCTCGCAGCGAAATAACCCGTTGCTCTCTGTTGTAGCGTCCTGGCGCGTGGTATGTACGGCGCGGCAGAGTGAGCGCTTTGGCCGAATCTGCGTTTGACTTGCTGGCGTCAGACAGCGGTTTTCCATGATCGCGGTGGATTTGTTGTCGTATCTGCGAAAAACCCACCGCGATCATGGAAACGGGCCTGGCGCCAAGATCAAACCGGCGCGTTGATGATCTGCGAGCCCTAACTGACGCCGACGGCGTGCGGTTGCGCAAAGCGGCTGCTCAAAACGGCAGATTCTAGACTGGTGCTGTCGCGATGATGCGGGCAGCGGCCCGCGAGGTACCCGATAGGGCAAAGGATGCGCGAGCGCAGTCAGCGGTTATTCGAGCAGGGCCTGCAACTATGCCAGCGTTACGAACGCACCGGCCGGCCCGGCCACCTGGTCAGGGGGATCGAACTGCTCCGCGATGCCCTGGCGCACGCCGGGAACGCGGGCCCGCAGGCGGTCATCTGCGGCAATCTCGGCACCGCGCTGTGGCGTTACTTCGAGCTGACCGGCAGCGACGCGGCGCTGAACGAATCGATCGCCCTCCGGGCGGCCGCCATCACAAGCGGAATGCTCGACGCCGACGATCTCGTGAACTGGATGCATGACCTGAGGCATTCGATCCGGGCACGCTACGACAGGGCCGGCGACCGCGCCGACCTCGACGCGGCGATCATGGTCGCGGGGCAACTGCGGGGCCTGCCGCCGCGGCTGCGGCCCCCCGCTGGTATCTGGGCTGCCTGGATGTCGGACTGCGCCGACGACCGGGAGGAACTCGCCCAACTCCGGCTGACGTCGGCCGGCGGCACCGGGCTCAAGGACGCCCTCGCCGATATCGACGCCGCCGTCGCGCTGCGCCGCGAGGCGATCGATGTCGCTCCCGCTACCCACGACGACCCTCTTGGCCTGCGGTCCAATCTCGGTCATACGCTGACGACGCGAGCCGGCATCGCCGATGCCGTCGGGCGCCAGCAGCAGGCGGCCGCCGATCTCGCGGAAGCGCTGGACCTGCACCGGGCGGCGGTGCGGCAAGTCCCGGACACCCATCCCTACGCGTTCCGGATCATCGGCAATCTGTGCCGGGCGCTGCTGGAGCAGGCGGAGCGCACCGGTGACCGGGCGCTGCTTGACGAAGCTGCCACGCAGGCCCGGCGCAGCTGCCGGGTGGCCAGCCCCGGCGAGGCGGCGGAAGCGACGAGGGCGGTGCTGCTCACCGTTCTCGCCACGCGCGCGGACGGCACCACCGAACCGCAGATCGTCGTCGAGCTGATCGAGGCTCTCGAGGAATCGCCGGCCGGCGAGGAGGACGCCGGCGCAGCGCTCACGCGCCGGCTGGCCGCCGCCGTGGCGCTGAGCGACCATTACTGGCTCACCGGTGAGGTCGCGAGCCTGACCCGCGCGATCGAGCACTGCCGGGCGGTCCTGTCCGCGCCCGGCGACGAGGCCGCTGAGCACCGGGAGGCCGCGCGCTTTGCGCTGTCGAACGCGCTGCGCCATCGCCATGAGCACACCGGCGAGGCAGCCGATCTCACCGAGGCAACCGAGCTGGCGCGATCGGCGCTGGCGGCCGCCACCGGCGCCCAGGCGCGAGCCGACCGCCTGGGCCATCTCGGCGTCTGCCTGATGCTGGGGGCCGGGGCCAATCCCGGCGGCCTGGCCGAGGGCATCGCGCTTATCCGGCAGGCCACCGGCGAGCTGCCCGCCGCGCAGCCGGGCGAAGGCGCGGAATCTGGTGAGTCTGCCGAGGCCAGCGACGGCGTCGAGACCCTCCGGCTGTCACTGACGGTAGACCTGGGCGTCGCCTTGCGTGCCCGCTACGAGGAAACCCGCAATCTCGCCGACCTCGACGAGGCCATTGATCTGGCCCGAAGCACCGTGGCGTCGCCGCTGCGCGCCGCCGATCCCGAGCGACATGGGAACGACCTGGCCGCGCTCGGTACCGCGCTGCAGATCCGCTACCGGCATACCGGCAGCGTGGCCGATCTCGACGAGGCCATCGGGCACTGCCGTGCCGCGAGCCGCGTCCTGCCCGGCGGGAATCCCCGGCGGGCCGAATTCCTTTCCAGCCTCGGCCTGGCGCTGCAGCTGCGCTACGGCGAGACCAGGCAGGCCGCCGACCTGGACGAGGCGGTGGAGGCCGGCCATGCCGCTGTCAGCGGGATCCCGGAGGGCGAGCACCGCAGGTTCATGGCGCTGTCCAGCACCGGGCTGGCGCACCGGCTGCGGGCGGAACTGACCGGCGGCGATGAAGACCTCCGCGCCGCGATCGAGTACGGCCGCGCGGCGGTCAGCGCGGCCGGAACCGATCACTCTCCGCGCTCAGGCTCGCTGGTCAACCTGGCCGGGGCGCTGTGGCTGCGGTGGCAGCGACACCGCGCACCGGCCGACCTCCGGGAGGCGATCGCCGGGTTCCGCACCGTCGCCGGGCTGTCCGGGGCCCCGCGGCGCTCGCGGCTCAACGCGGCCGTCTCCTGGGCCCGCGCGGCGGCCCAGTCCGAGGACTGGCCAGAGGCCGCCAGCGCCTACGAAACCGCCGTCGACCTGCTGGAACTCGTCGTGTGGCACGGTCTGCCCCGTACCGTCAGGGAGGAGCATCTCGCCGACCTGCCGGGGCTCGCCTCGGAGGCTGCCGCGAGCGCGCTGGCGGCCGGTGACCCGCGGCGGGCGCTGGCGGTGCTGGAGCGCGGGCGCTCCGTGCTGTGGACCCAGCATCTGCACCTGCGCAGCAGCTTCGACGACGTCCGCGATGCGGCACCCGGCCTGCATCAGCGGCTGGTGAAGCTCGCCGCGGAACTCGGCAGCGACGATCTTGCGGCCGGCGTCCTCGTGCCCGGCCACGACGTCCCCGGCGCGGGCGACCGGCGCCAGCGGCTGGCCGCGGCCTGGGATGAGACGCTCGCGCAAGTCCGGGCGCTGCCGGGACTGGCCGGGACGTTGCGGCCACCATCAGCGGACGAGCTGGCCGCGTGCGCGGTGCAGACGCCGGTCGCCGTCCTGAACGTGAGCGACATCCGCAGTGACGCCCTGATCCTGACCGCCCACGGCGTCACCGTCCTGCCGCTGCCCGGGATCACGCCCGCAGAGATCCGGCAGCGGGCGATCGCCCACCTCGCGGCGCTGAAGTCCCAGGAGCAGATCCGGGACCCGGGCTCCTTCCTGGCTGCGGACCAGGCCATCCTGGCCTGCATAGCGTTCCTGCAAGAACGGATAACCGGCCCGGTGCTCGACGAACTGGAACGGATGGGCGCGCTGCCGGCCGCCGGCGCCCGCGTGCGGTGGTGCCCGGCCGGCCTGCTGAGCCTGCTCCCGCTGCACGCAGCGGCCCATGACCGGGTGACGAGTTCCTATACCCCGACCGTTCGCAGCCTTCTCGCCGCGCGAGATCAGGCCGCCGCCCCGGGCGACGGACCGGTGCTCGTGGTCGCGGTCTCCGAGCCGCACGGGGAGCCAGCCCTGCCGGCGATACCCGGGGTACACGCCGAGGCAGAGCTGGTCTGTGCGCGGTTCGCCGGCAGGCACACGCTCCGCGACGGCAGCGCCGCCACCCGCGAGCAGATCCGCACGGACCTGCCCGCGCACCCGCTCGTGCATTTCGCCTGCCACGGCACGCAGGACCTGCGCAACCCGTCCCTGTCCGCGCTCCGGCTGTGCGACGGCCCGCTGTCCGTCCTCGACCTCGCGGAACTACGGCTGTCCGGTGACCTGGCGTTCCTGTCCGCCTGTGACACCGCGGCGGGCGGCTTCGCGCTTCCCGACGAGGCGATCCATCTGGCCGCGGCGGTGCAGACCGCCGGGTACCAGCACGTCATCGCCGCGTTGTGGCACATCTCGGACAACCTCGCTCCCCGGGTTGCCGGCACGGTGTACCGCGGTCTCGCCGCGCACGGTAGCGTCGACGGCGGCCATGCCGCCGCCGCCCTGCACACCGCGGTCGACGAGCTCCGGTCCGAGTTTCCCGGCCGGCCCTCGCTGTGGGCGTGCTACGCGCACTTCGGCCCATAACGCAGATCTGCAGAACTCGGGAGCCCGCCGATGGAACACCAATCGCCGCCCGGCGATGCGCCTCGGGCGCACGCACGGGTGATCCTCAGCTCTCCCGGTGTCGTTTCCGAACAGGACGAGCGGCTGCTGCTGGACGTGCTGTCGGATTGCGGGGCCGACGGGCAGGTGGAGACCATCGGGGTCCACCGAGGCGAGAGCACGACGCTGACCTGGATCGTGCTCGCCGCGCTGCCGCTGCAGGCCTTCCTGTCCGGGCTGGGCAGCAAGGCGGCGGAGGACACCTACGCCAAGCTCCGCGCCGTGGTCCGGCGGCTGGCCAACGGCCATCGCACGCCGGAGGCTGCCGCGCCCGCTGAGCAGAAGCCGCCGGCCAGCAGCCCAGCGCCGCTGATCTTGCTGGACAGCGACACCGGCCTGCAGATCGTGCTCGAAGCCGACCTTCCCAGCGACGCCTACCGCGACCTCGTGGCCATGGATCTCAGCCGGTTTCGCGTCGGCCCGCTGCACTACGACCAGACCCGCAAACGCTGGCGCTCCGAACTGGACGAGGCCGCAGCCGGCCCGCCGCCGGCCATCTGACCGGACCGTCAAGGCCGGGCCGCAAAGACGGCCAGAGTTTGCTCCAGGTGGCGGTGGATCCACGCCGGGTCGGTGGGGAGCTTGCGGATCAGCCGCCGGAAAAACAGCGGGCCGATGAGGGCGTCGATGAAGTCTTCTTCGTCGAGGCCGGACGGCAGCTCCCCGGCCTTCTTCCCGTCGCCGATGATCGCGGCGAACCCGTCCCGCAGGCCGGTCATGAACCTCTGGTAGCCGTCGGCCAGCACGGGGCTGGCGTCCACGGCCGCGAGTGCGGCAGGCATGATCGAGCCCCAGCTGCTGGCGCTCAGGGCGGCGGCGATCTCCTGCAGCGCGGATTCCAGCCGGCCGGCGGCGGGTTCCCCCGCGGACGTGACCGGGAACGGGGCCTGCTCCTCGATCGCCTCATGGAGAAGCTCGTCCCGGCTGGCCCAGTTCCGGTACAAGGTGCTGCGGGCCACGCCGGCTTGATGCGCGATGGCGTCGAACGTGGTAGCCCCGATCCCCTGACGCCGCAGGACGTCGAGGGCGGCGGCGTAGACCCGGGCCCGGGTCCGGGCCTGACGGGGATCAAGGCGGCCTCGGGTCTCCCTCACCGCACCATTATGCGTCACGCATGTCGCACAGATCTTTGCCCGGAGCCCGATTTATGCGACAGATCTGTTGCGTAGATCTGTGAACGTAGCTATGCTACAAATCTGTTGCACAGTCACGACGCAGCCTGGAGGCGACCATGACCTGGTTCTGGCTGAACATCCCGCTCGCTACCTTGTTCTTCCTGGCCTGGACGCTGATCCCGCTCTGGATGGTGATCAAGTATCCCGATACCGGCCCGGACGTCAGCTCACCGGACCCCCGCCCGGCTCGCAGTGCACAACAGCCAGGCAACATGCCGGCCGCGCGGCGGCGGCAGAGTGACCCCATGCCGCTGCAGCCCGTGGCCATCGACCGCGTCGGCTAACCGGCCGGGCCGCGCGGCCCGAAAGCGCGCGGCCCGGCACCGTTGCAAGTAAGCGGGCGCTTGCTTATTATCAGATCATGCACCAGGGCCGACTGGACCGCGAGCTGCGCAGGGCACAGATCGTCGAGATCGCCCGCCGGCTGTTCGCAGAAGGCGGGTACCGGCCGACCACCACCCGCCAGCTGGCCCAGGCGGCCGGGGTGAGCGACGCTCTGATGTACCGCCACTTCGAGAGCAAGGACGACGTGCTGCGGGCCGTGGTCGACCAGGGCCTGGCCGGGTACGCCGCGATGCGGGACGTCGCCAGCGTGGCGCGGGACCGGCCGCTCGCCGAGCGCCTCACGATCCTCGGCCGCGCCTTCCTCGACACGCTGAGCGCGCAGGCCGACCTGCTGGTGCTGTTCGTTTCCGAGCATCAGCTGCTTTCTGATGACGCCCGGCTGGTCGGTTTCATCGACCTGGCCGCCTCTTCGCTCGGGGCCGAGCTCGCGGCGCGAGCCCAGCAGGGAGAAGTACGCGGGGATCTCGACGGGTATCTGTTCGCCCGTTCGTTCATGGGCTCGCTGGTTTCGTTCGTCGTGCTGCAGAAGGTGCTGGGGATGGACCGGGTTCACCCCGTCGGCGACGAGGATTACCTGGCCGCGCTCGTCGACGTCTATGTGCGAGGAGCACAGCCATGACCACCACGGCGGCGCTCGGCTACCTGCGCCTGGAGCTGTCCCGGACCGTACGCGACGGCCGCTACCTGCTCCTGGCCGTCATCGCCCCGGTGGGTTTCTATCTGCTCTTTTCCGCGGTGTTCGGCGGGAAGTCCGCGGGGCCGGACACCACCTTCGGGTTGCCTGCGGCGAAAGAGATCATGGTGGCCATGGCCACCTTCGGGGCGATGTGGGCGGCCCTGTCGGCGACCGCGCCGCGCCTGGCCCGGGACCGGGAGGGCGGCTGGTCGGACTACCTGGTCACCACGCCGCTTCGGGCCGGGCAGGTTCTCGCGGGCCGCATCACCGCCGGGCTGCTGGTCGCCCTTCCGGCCGTGGTCGCGGTGTGCATCGCCGCGGTGGTCGCTCACGGGGTGCACCTGGCGGCGTGGCAGTGGGCCGCCGACGTCGCGCTGCTGTGGATCGGTGCCCTGCCGTTCGTGGCCCTCGGTATCGCGATCGGCTCGCTCGCCAACAGCACCGTGGCGTATGCGGTGAGCACGGGCCTGTGGTTCGCGCTCGCCGCCCTTGGCGGGCTGTGGGTGCCGCCCGGGGTGCTCTCGCCCGGCCTGCGGCACCTCGCCGCCGCGCTGCCTTCCTACAACCAGGCCGCTCTCGGCTGGCATGTCACCAGCGGTTCCGCCCCCACAGCCAGCAACGTCCTGGTGCTGGTGGCCTGGACGGCCGGCCTGAGCCTGCTTCCCCTCGCCGCCCGCCGTGAGTCGCTGCGCCCTCGAGCATCCCGGAAAGCGTCCCCGCCAGCGGGCGGCAGCGAGGCCATCGAACTGCGGGGCATTGTCAGGCATTACGGCTCGGTCACCGCCGTGGGCGGTCTTGACCTGCGGGTACCGGCCGGAGAAATCGTGGCTCTGCTCGGTCCCAACGGAGCGGGAAAGACCACGACGATGTCGATCCTGCTCGGCCTCTACCAGGCCGACAGCGGCCAGGCCCGCCTGTTCGGGGCTGCTCCGCGCCGGGCCGCGGCGCACGGCGAGGTCGGCGCGATGCTCCAGGACAGCGAGCTGATGGCTGGCGTGGGAGTTGGCGAGCTGCTCCGCTTTATCCGCAGCCTCTACCCGGCCCCGCTGGACCTCGCGGCCGTGGTCGACACCACCGACCTCGGCGATCTCCTGCGCCGGCGGACCGACCGCCTGTCCGGAGGCCAAGCCCAGCGGGTCCGCTTCGCCCTCGCCACGGCCGGGAACCCCGCCCTGCTCGTCCTCGACGAACCCACCGCCGCCCTGGACGTCCAGGCCCGCCGCGACCTGTGGAGCGCGCTCGAGGACCACGCCGCCCGGCATCACACCACGGTGCTGTTTTCCACCCATTACCTCGAGGAGGCCGACCAGCACGCCGAACGGGTGGTGCTCATCGGCGCCGGTCACGTCATCGCCGACGGAACACCCGACGAGGTGAAAGCCGCCGCCGGAGCGGGCCGCATCGTGCGCTTCCGGCTCCTCGAAGGCAACCCCGGACAGTTCGCCGACACCCGCGGCGTCACTGCCGTGCGCACCGACGGGCCATCGGTGACCCTGCACACCGCTGACGCCGACGCCACCGTCTGGGCGCTGTACAGCCACCGCCGCGCGATCGCCGGCATCGTCGTGACCGAGGCCAGCCTCGAGGAGGCCTTTCTCAGCCTCGTCGCCCGGCCCTCAGAACAAGGCGCCCGGGCAGATGTGCCGCTCCTCTAGGGCACGACCACGAGCGGAACGGGTGAGTGACGGGCCAGACTCACGGCGACCGAACCGACGATGCGGTGCGCGGCCGCGGACGAGCTCCCGACCACGATCACGACGGTGGCGCTGGGGTTGGCCGCGTGGATGTCCTTTGCCGCGGCGAGCAGTTCTTCTGCGATCAAGCCCTGGCGCCACTCGAAGTCCCAGAGATCCTCGTGGCCGCGCAGCTGCTCGGCCGCGGCGGTGCGAAGCTCCTTAGCGATGTCGTCGAAGCTTTCTTCTATCTCGGCCACGGCACCGGCCGACAGCGCGGCGATGCTGGGCATATGACCCACGTACACCACTTGGATGCGGCCGGTCCGGCCTTGCAGCAGCCTGACCGCGGCGTCGAGCGCCCTGGTGGCGGGGGGAGATCCGTCATAGCCCACGACAAGGCGCAGATCCGCGGTGGGCGGGGTGGGAGTGGTCACACCGAGGGAGGATAGCCCGCGCGCCGTGGCCGCTCAACCGGCGAGCGTGGCCGTTGTGGCACGAGGCTGGGTGACCGGGCAGCCGTCAGCCCGAGGGAACGAACCGGTCGAAGTAGATGTGCCTTTCCTTGCAGCCTGTAGACGTCAGCACCTCGATTGCAGCGTCAATCATGGGTGGCGGCCCGCACAAGTACGCCTCCAGTCCCCTGGTCGAGGGGAGGCGGCGCGACAGCACGTCGGTGACCAGCCCTGTCTCACCCTCCCACCCGTCGCCATCCGACGGCTCGCTCAAGGCCGGGGCGAAGGTGAGCCAGTCGTGCTCTGCGGCGAGAGCGTTCAGCTCGTCCAGCAGGAAGAGGTCGCGGCGGGTCCGCGCGCCATAGAAGAACGTCACTTCACGGCGGTTGCCCGCGACGGCGAGATCCTTGAGCATGGCCAGGACCGGGGCCATTCCCGACCCGCCAGCCACCATGATCATGGGCCGGTGCGACAACCGCACACCGAACTGGCCCAGCGGCCCGCGCAGCCGCACATCGTCACCCGGCCTGATCTGCGCATCCAGGGCTGCCGAGAAGATACCACCGGGAAGGATCTTGATGATGAGGTCGACGCGGCGGTTTTCATGGGGAGGATTGGCCATCGAGAAGGAGCGCCAGGTATCGGCCAGCCCGGGCACCGCCACCTCGACGTACTGGCCCGCCGTGAACTGGAAGCCGGCCGGGTCGTCGATGCGCAGTCCTACCCACCGGATGTCGTGAGTGAGCGCCTTGACCACGTCGACGACCGCCACGACTTCCCGGATGTGCTGTCCGGCCAGGTAGTCGCGCTCGGTGAGGTCATCCATGGTCTGCGAGACGTCGACGACGAGCGCGTCGTCTTTGGCAAACGTGGAGCAGAGCAGCACGATGCCCGCCTCCCGGTCGGCATCGCTGAGCGAGAACGATGTGTTGTCGCTGAGCTCGTAGTCGCCCTCCAGGACTTCAGCACGGCAGGTGCTGCAGCCGCCGTGCTTGCATCCGTACTTGACGAACCGCCCCTGGCGGAGGATGGCCTTGAGCACCGATTCCCCCGGCTCCACCCCCAGCTTCTCGCCGAAGGGCAAAACGGTAACAGACGATCCCATGTCCTCACCTTCGCCGGGAGATGGCGGCCGCGGGATCAAGCTCTCAGCGGGTCCTTGACCTCGTACTGCAGGCGCCGGATGTCGTCGATGGTCCACATCCGGTCCGCGTTCAGGTGCGGCTGGCCCATGAGGGTCCTTCCGTCCGGGCGTACGTAGCCGAGGGCAAGGATGACGTCGGCCAGGTCCATGCCGTCGAAGCGTTCCCACCAGTTCGCGCAGCCGGTGTAGATCTTTGGGTTAAGCCTGAAGATCCACTCGCACCCTTCGCTGCAGACCGCGTACCGCTTGCCCTCGTGCGTGAAGACCCGTGTCTCGGGCGCGTCGATCCTGGGCATCACGCACGGCACGTGGCACACCTGGCAGAACGGCGGCAGGGCCGGGAGCTCCTGCATCAGGACACGCCCCGAGGAGGGATCGCTCATCGCCCGGTAGGCGTCCCACAGCCCGCCGTAGCGCTCGGTCCAGCCGGGGTAGTGGCTCTCGAACCACTCGTAGTCGGCCGGGCCCATGGGGTCGATCCGCCAGAAGTTCAGTGGCCAGATGGCGGCCAAGGCGATCGCCGCAGAGTGGTGCATGTCATCGACGAACCGGGCGACGTGACCCAGCCGGTCCGGCGGGCGCAGCCCGAACGAGCTCAGACGGCTCATGTACGAGCCGATGAAGTCGTCGACGACCCATTCCTCCCACACGTCCCTGTACGCCCACGGGCGGCTGACCGAGTAGTACTCCGAGACCACGCCCACGAGGGTGTCCATCGACATGTGCTGGTGCCAGAAGTGCCGTTCCAGCGATTCCTGGAGGAACGGAACGTTGTCCGGTTCCTGGACGACGCACATCAGCGTGCCGTATCCGTTCGCCATGTGGCGTGACTCATCGGACTGGATGGACAGGAACGTGGTCGGCATCGCGTGCTCGCCGTTGGCCACCGCGACCTGGGGCAGCGCGACCACCAGCGGGTTGGTGTACGCGGTCTCCAGCACTACGTTCAGGCACATGGAGACTTCCACCGGATCGCCGGTGTTGAACGGCTGGAACGAGGCGCGGGCGAGCGTCCCGATCGGATGGTTTCCCAGCGCGATCTGGCCAATGTCGAAGCCCGCCGGGTCGTGGTAGTTCTTGAGGTAGTACTTGCGCAGCCCCGTCTCGAGCTGGGTGTGGCGGACCTCGTCCAGCATCTGCGCGGCGAATCCCTGACGCATTTCCTGGTTCTTCACCGACGCCACCAGGAACCCCGCACCGGTCACGGCCTGGTACTCCGCGTCGGTGAAGGCGGGTACGGCGAACTTCATCGCTTCCATGAACCGGGGCTCAGCGACATTCGCGTTGCGGTACCGCACGTCGCTGTCGAGCCCGCCGTAGACCCTGTCATCCTTTTCGGCTTCCATCGAGGCATAGCCGCGCATCATGATGCGGAAAGGGTCCTTGCCGTTCGGCGGAATGATGTAGCGGCTCGGGTATTTCGGGTCCGGCCGAGCGTAGTCGAACCCCCAGTCATACCGTTTGCCTTTCTCATGAACCACTTCCAGCTTAGGTGCCACCGGTCCGTCTCCTTTCTCAGCCCCGGAATCGCTCGGGCAGGATCTCGGCGTGAATCTCCACCGCGTCATCGCTGACGACAATCCGGCCGTAGTAGGAGGTCATGTTGACCAGGAAGTCGTGAACGGTGTAAGCACGTCCGAGCCGGTCGGAGAGCTCGGCCATGTCGAATCGAAGCAGCTTCTCCCGCTCGACCTTGTAGTAGCAGTCGTTGTCGGTGATCTTCGCGTCCGGCATCTCCTCCGCGACCATCTCGACAGCGGCGGATGTCTCGGAACTGCCGATCAGCGAGATTCCGACGGTGTCCCGGACTTTCGTGAGGTCCTTGGCTGACACGTGTCCCCTCCTTTCAGGCCCTGGCCGGGCTGCTCAGGCCGAGATCAGTGAGATAAGCCGCCTGCTTGGCCAGCACGCCCGCCATCGCGGACTCGAATGTGGACGGCCGCACCGGCGCCTCCTCGAAGGCCGGAGCGAACGCCTCGCAGGCGTCCAGCGCGTAGCTGTCCCATTTGCCGATCCAGGATGTGACGATTTCCCGGTTGGCCGAGCCGTGGACCGGATCGGAGAGCAGATGCTCGAGCAGCTGGGAGGTCCACCGCTGGGTCCTGGCGGTGTCGGCCTCCGAGGATGCGATGATGATCGGCGTCACCACATCTCCGTTGGCGGCCGCGAACCGGCTGAAGTAGTTGACCTTGGCCAGCTCTCCGAACAGCTGGTCAAAGCAGAGGTTGGTGGCGACGACGACTTCCATCCAGTCGTTGAGCGCGATGATGTTCTCCACCGATTTGCGCGCCCCCTGCCACAGCGGATCGCCGGTCCAGGTGGCATGCACCTGGGAGTCGTCGAACCCGGGGAAGGCCTCGGCCAGCTCGAAGGAGTAATACACGACGTCTTGCAGATGGCGCAGCTTGTCGGCAGCCTCGAAGACGATCGGGAAGGTGACGGTGTCGGAGAGCGCCTCCCGCTCGGCATAGCACAGGGCCAGGAAAAGGCCGTACTCGACGAACGGGTACGTCATGTAACGCTCGGCGAGTCCCTTCTTGACCCATCCCTCGTCAGCGAAAGCAAACAGCCCCGCCGCGTGCGCGCCCTGGAAAGAACGCTCCAGGGCCTTCTCGGACTGGTTGACGCCGGAGATGTAGCCGCGCTGCCACGTCTGGTTCGGGTCGCGGTAGGAATACCAGTCTGACGAGCGGATGACTGTCGAGTCCGCAGTGTACGGATCCCGTCCATTATCGAATCGGATGGGCCATCCCTGGAAAGCGTACAAGGCGGGAGTGGACTGCTGACCAACGGTCAGGTCCTCGTATTCAGTCGGCCTCTTCCCAGCGGGGGTCACCCAGGCGAAGAAGCGGTTTCCAGGAAGATTTTGCGGCTTCTGGAACGTGTGCGCAGCCACCATACCGGCCTCCGTCTGAACGCGCTATCGAAGCACGCTATTGGTCGGGTGAAAGAGGACTACCTGGACGGTACGGCAGCCGCACAGGGCTGGTCATGGTCACGCTGGGGCAGACTCCATGGGATCGATTCAGCTCTGCGGGCTGCAACCACGATCATCCGCCCGGCGGCAAGATCAGCACGCGCAGTCCTGGCTGTTATCGGGCTGGAAGACGCGGTTCAGCTCGCCGGCGGAGAACTCCTGGGTGCGCACCCTGAGCGGATCGACCGAGCGGACCGCGGCCAGTTCGGCCGTGGAGGGCGGTGCAACCACGCGCAGGTCCCCCGCGACCCGCAGCTCGAAGCCCGTCGCCGCCTGGATCTCAGCGACGCTGACGTCCGGGAAGATCTGGACCAGCCGGGCACGCCCGGCCGGGTAGTCGAACACCCCCAGCTCGGTGACCAGCCACTGCGGTCCGCCGCCCGTGAAGCCGAGCTCGGCCCGGGTGCCCAGGCGTGTCCGGTGCCCCATGTCGGTAATGAAGTCGCATTCTGCCACCAAGGTCCGTCCGGACCGGTGCCGCGTGGTCCACACCGTCAGGGCGCGCATTGTCGCCGAGAGATTGCAGCCGCCCCCTCCGCCGCCGAGCTTCACCCTCGGCCGGCCGGCCGGGCCGATCGCGGTCACGTTGGTGCTGCCGTAGGCGTCGATCTGCCCGCCGGACAGGAACATCCGGTCCACGTCGCCTCGGATAGCCGCGTCGAAGAACTCCTCGAACCGCATGCTGTAGGCCGCGCCGCGGCTGAGGCTGGCGTCGTTGCTGGTCGGCGGGATGAACGGCGGATCAGGATTGATCGCGTACATCGCGCCCTCGACCAGCGTCATGTCCGGCGCGTGGGTACGCCGCGCCACGTGCATCGCCACCTGCGCGCACGGGCTGCCGAAGCCGTGGAACACGGTCTCGGCCGGCCGGATGGTCCGGGCCAGCGCGATCACGAACCATTCATCGATGCTCCAGCTCATGCGAACAGCTCCTGCCATGCGGAGTTCGACCGCGACCAGGTGGCCAGCACCGCGAGCCTGTCCTGGCCGACCGCTGTGCGGTAGCTTTCCTCGGTCTCGCCCAGGTAGGTGGCCAGGTACTTGCCCAGGCCATCCGCGCCGGACTGGGATGCCGTCAGGTACTCGCGCAGGTGCGGCCGGTCATACGCGTAACGCGGATAGCAGGAGGACGGGTGCGCTCCATACGGCACTTCTGCCACGGCAGCCACCAAATGGGCGGGGACAGTTACCCCCGCCGCGACCACCTCGTCGGTGGACACCACCTCGTCGACGGTGGCGATCACCAGGGCTGAGGCCGACGCGAACCGCTCGTCGAGCACGTACGGCTGCTCCAGGTGCAGGTTCCCGTACCGGTCGCCGGCCGGAGCGTGCAGCAGCGCAACGGCGGGCCGCAGCGCGGGCACCGCGACCAGCGTCTCGCCGGTGAACGGGCAGGTGATCTCCGCGTACTCGGGATGCATTCGGACAATGTCGGAGCCGCGAACTCCGCGTACCGGCAGGAAGGGCAGCCCCATCTCGCTCGCGCGCAGCTGAGCGAGGATGGTGGCACAGCAGCTCTCCGCCACCTCGACGGAGCCTTCCTCTGCTGCCCGCCGGTAAGCGGGCGCCAGCCCCAGGTCCTGCTCGAAGCCCACATAGCTCTCTTCGATCCGGCGCACGGCACCGCTGCCAACCAGCATGTCCACGTCGATGCTGTGCGCGGACCCGACCAGATGCAGGTCACGGCGGCCCTGCCGGATCAGCTCCCTGACCATCGCCATGGGCAGCCGGGCGCAAAGCCCGCCGCCGAGAGCCACGATCGCCCCATCACTCACCCGCGCGACCGTGTCGGCCAGGCTGGCCCGCTTGTCGCGGGGCGGCTGCAAGCTCATGGTGCTCCTCCCACTGAGTCATGGACCAGTCGCCCCGATGCCTTGATCGCTGCGGCGAGCACCGGGTCATACACCGGCGCGAACGGCGGGGCATAGCTCAGGTCAAGGGCAGCCAGGTCGGCCACCGTGAACCCGGCGTGCAGCGCGGTGGCCAGCACGTCGATGCGCTTCGCCGCACCTTCCCGGCCTGCGATCTGGCCGCCGAGCAGCTTGCCGTCGGGCGTGTGCACGAGGCGGATGTGCAGCGGAGCGGCACCCGGGTAGTACTTCGCCCGGGAGCGGGACACCACGTCGGTGGCGACTGCGGTCAGGCCCGCCAGCCGGGCTTCGGCGAGTGTGACGCCGCTACGCGCGACCTCCAGGTCGAACACCTTCACGGCGGCGGTCCCGGCCACCCCGCTGAACGACGCCGTACCGCCGGCCGCGACCGTCCCGGCCACCCGGCCGGTCTTGTTGGCCGCCGGCCCGAGCGGTATCCACGCTGGTGTGCCGAGCACGAGGTGGTGCAGCGCGACGCAGTCGCCCGCCGCGAAGACATCCGGCAGCGACGTCCGCATCTGGGCGTCGACGAGCACGGCCTGGTCGGGCAAGTGCTCCGCGCCCGCGCTGATCAGCAGTTCCGTAGCCGGCCTCACCCCGGTCGCGACCACCACCAGGTCCGTGCCGATCTTGGTGCCGCCCGCCACCACGGTGAGCGCGCGGCCGGCCGCGGTGCCGCCGGCCGGGTCGCGCACCTCCTGCAGCCGAGTGCTCAGCCGCACCTTCGCATGGCGTTCCAGCTCGGCCTGGGCCAGCCTGGCGAGCGGCTCATCCACCGTGCCCAGCACTCCGGGCAGAGCCTCGATGACCTCCACCTCGGCGCCCGCACCGACAAGCGCTTCCGCAGTCTCCAGCCCGACATAGCCAGCCCCGACCACGACGGCATGACCGACCGTGCCGCGCTCCAGCAGCTGCCGCAGCTCGATGGCCTCGTCGAGCGACCGGACCGTGAAGACCCGCGGCCCGGTCAGCCCGGGAACCGGCGGCCGCAGCGGTGACGCTCCGGCGGCGAAGATCAGCGCATCGTAGTCAAGGGTGTCCTCGGTGCCTTCCGACACGGTGTGTACCTGGTG
>JASHOI010000451.1 GCA_030041195.1 Streptosporangiaceae bacterium
CCGCTCCGCCGTGGACGAGTGGTCGGCCGTGTTCGGGACGCGCAGGCTGCTGACGGGTGTGAGCCCGTGGTGCGCCGGCGCCACCCAGGCGCTGGCCGACGCGCGGCGGGCCGTGGCCGGGCGCGGCACCGTGCACGTCTACGGCGAGCTGGCCGGCGGCTCGGACGCGCTGTCCGAGCTGGCCGAGCAGGGAGCGGTGTTCGTCCGGTCGCTCGACGAGGTTCCGGACGGCGCGGCCGTTGTCTTTCCCGCCCACGGTGTCCCGGCCGAGACCCGCGCCAAGGCCGCCGACCGCGGTCTGGAGATCATCGACGCGACCTGCCCGCTGGTCCGGCAGGTGCACGCCGAGGCACGGAAGTTCGCCGAACGCGGCGACGACGTGCTGGTGATCGGCCAGCCCGGTCACGCGGCCGTGGCAGGCATCGTCGGCCAGGCGCCGGCCGTCACCACGCTGGTTTCCAGCCAGGCAAGCACCGCCGCGCTCCGGGTGACGGACTCGCGGCGGGTCTCCTACCTGCTACAGCCCGGCATCCCGGTAGAGGATTCGGCGCCGGTGGCCGCCGCGCTGCGGTCACGGTTCCCGGCGCTGCGCGGCCCGAACCCGGACGGGTTCTGCTACGCGGCGTCCGACCGGGCGGAGACTGTGCGCGTGATCGCGTCGGCGTCGGACGTGGTGCTCGTGCTCGGCGCGCCGGACGCGGCGGACAGCCGGCGGCTCTCCGCGCTGGCCCGTGACTGCGGCGCGCGCACGCACGTGGTGTTCTCGGCCGGCGACATCGCCCCCGCGATGCTGACCGGGGCGAGCACCATCGGGCTCGCCGAGTCGACGTCGTCCAGCCCGGCGCTGGCCGGGCAGGTGACCGACGCGCTGTCCGGGCTCGGCCCGCTGAGCGTGACCAGCCGGCAGGTGAGGACCGAGGTGGTCGGAGCGCCGGCCCGGCGGTCCTGACCCGAAGAAACAGCCTATTGTGGCAGCGGTCACCCGCCGAGCCCACGGAGGCACGCATGCTCTTCCCGACTTCGCTGGTGGGCAGCTACCCCCAGCCGGACTGGCTGATCGACCGGGAGAAGCTGGCCGGCAGGTTCCCGCCCCGGGTCAGGGCGGTTGAGCTGTGGCGGGTGGACCCCGCCCACCTGGAGCAGGCCCAGCAGGACGCCACGCTGCTCGCGATCAGGGCGCAGGAGGACGCCGGTCTCGACGTGATCACCGACGGCGAGATCCGCCGGGAGAGCTACTCCAACCGGTTCGCGACCGCGCTCGACGGCGTGGACATCGACAACCCGGGAACCGCGCTGGACCGCAGCGGGCACCCGAACCCGGTGCCCAGGATCGTCGGGCCGATCCGCAGGCGCCACCCGGTCCAGGTCGACGACCTGAAGTTCCTGCGCGCGCACACCGACCGGACGGTGAAGGTCACCGTGCCGGGCCCGTTCACGATGTCGCAACAGGCGCAGAACGACTACTACCCGAGCCGCGAGGAGGCGGCGTTCGGCTACGCCGAGGCGGTCAACGAGGAGGTCAAGGACCTGTTCGCGGCCGGTGCCGACATCGTGCAGCTGGACGAACCTTATCTGCAGGCCCGCGCGGACGAGGCGCGCGGCTACGGCGTGCCCGCCGTGAACCGGGCGCTCGAAGGCGTGACCGGCACCACCGCCGTGCATCTCTGCTTCGGGTACGCCGCGATCATCCACGACCGGCCGTCCGGCTACTCGTTCCTGCCCGAACTCTCGGCGAGCACCGCCGGCCAGGTGTCGATCGAGACCGCGCAGTCCGGGCTGGACTGCTCCGTGCTCGCCGCGCTGGACGGCAAGACGGTCATCCTGGGCGTGCTCAACCTGGCCGACCACTCGGTGGAGACGCCGGACCAGGTCGCCGAGCGGGTCCGCCGGGCGCTGCCGTACGTGCCCGCCGAGCGCCTCGTGCTGGCCCCGGACTGCGGGATGAAGTACCTGCCGAGGGAATCGGCGTTCGGCAAGCTCCGGTCGCTGACCGAGGCCGCCGCCCTGCTCCGCGCCGAGCTAGGCGGATAGGCCGGCCGCCGCTCCAGCCCCCCGCGCCCCCGCGCCCGCCGGGCCCCGCTCCGCGCCGGGGCCGATCGATGTACCAAAGGGCTTGTTCTATTAGGCTCAGAGGTACATCGATGAGCGCGGGCCGGCGCGGGTCCGGCGGCCGGGCCGTCAGCCGTCCCTGGGGGCCGCTGGGCTAGGCTCCGTCGCATGACCGACGTGACAGATTTCGCCGCGCTGGTGCGGCGTGATCGCGGGCTCTGTGTGGTGTCCACGCTGCGGGCCGCCGGAACGATCCAGTCCACCGTGGTGAACGCCGGGGTGCTCGATCACCCGGTGATCGGCGGACCGGTGGTCGGGTTTACCACCCGCGGCGGCACGGCCAAGCTGGTCAACCTGCGCGCCAGGCCGCGCGCCACGATCGTGGTCCGGGCCGGCTGGGAGTGGGTCGCGGTCGAGGGGCTGGCCGAGATCGAGGGCCCGGACGACCCGCTGCCCGGCTTCGACCCGGCGGAGCTGCCGGAGCTGCTGCGCGAGGTGTTCAGGGCGGCGGGCGGGACGCACGACGACTGGCCCACCTACGACCGGGTGATGGCCGAGGAGCGCCGGGCCGCCGTGCTGATCTCGCCGGAGCGCGTCTACTCGAACGCCTGATCCCGCCCGCCTCGCCTTCCCCCTTCATGGCCGGGCGGGCCGTAGGCGTACAAGAACACCCGGACGCCGCCGGTGACGATCCGGTCGATCTCCGCGTCACTGAGCTCGCCGCCGCCGAACATCGACCGCTCATTGGCCCGGCCGAGCGTCAGCGCGAACAGGTGCTCGGCCGCCTCGGCCGGGTCGGTGATGTCGAGCTTGCCAGCGTCGGCCAGGCGGCCAAGGACCCTGGCGAGGGTGGCGTGCATGCCCTCGTTTCCCCGCTCCTGCCGCAGCAGCGCGGGGAAGTACGGCGCCTCGGTCAGGATCAGCCGCATCAGCGCGATCCGGTCCACCGCCATGGTCAGCGTGATCGCGGTCTCTCGGAGGAATGCGATCAGGCCGCTTTCGACGTCGGTGACGTCGCTGAGGTGCGCGTCGGCTATGCGGCGGAACACCGCCATCATCTCGGTGAACATGTCCTGCAGCACGGACCGGAACAGGTTCTCCTTGTCGCCGTACCGGTTGTAGATCGTGCGCTTCGACACCCCGGCCTCGGCCGCGATCGCGTCGACGCTGGTGCGCTCGTAGCCGTCGCGCAGGAACAGCCGCAGCGCGGCCTGCGCGATCGCTTCCCCTTTCGGGCCGGCCGCCCCCACCGCGCGGCCCGCCAGCACGCCTGTCACCTCGGCACCTCGCCCTCTCCGCGCATTTTTACACTAACCAGTTTACATGACTACACTGCACGGTGTAGTTTACAGGCATGAACGCTACGCCTCCCACCGATAAGGCAGCCCCCGCGAAGCCGGTGCGCGAGCGCCTGGACCCGGCCGTGATCAAGCTGATCGTGGTCTTGCTCCTCGGCGCGATCCCATCGCTGCTCGACACCTCGATCGTCAACGTGGCCATCAACACGATCGGCCGCGACCTGCACACCAGCGTGGCCACGATTCAGTGGGTGATCACTGGCTACCTGCTCTCGTTCGCCATGGTCATCCCGCTGAGCGGCTGGGCCCTGGCCCGGTTCGGCGGCCGCACGGTGTGGACGTTCTCGCTGGCCCTGTTCATGGTTGGGTCAATCGCCTGTGGCGCCGCCTGGAACATCGGCAGCCTGATCGCGTTTCGCGTGGTCCAGGGCGTCGGCGGCGGGATGATGACGCCGCTGATCACCACCCTGCTTGTGCAGGCGGTCGGCACCAGCAAGATCGGGCGGCTGATGTCGGCGATCAGCCTCCCGATCGTCGTCGTCCCGATCTTCGGGCCGGTGATCGCCGGGCTGATCATCAGCAACATCAGCTGGCGCTGGATCTTCTACGTGAACGTGCCGATATGCCTGGTCGGCCTCGTGCTCGCCTGGCGAGAACTGCCGGCGGGCCGGCCACAGGGCGGCGGGGGCGCAGGGTCACGCATCGACGTGGCCGGGCTGGTGCTGCTGCCGCCTGCGCTGGTGGCGCTGCTCTACGGCCTGGCCGAGGTGAGCACCGACGGCGGCTTCGGCCACGCCGGGGTGATCATCCCGCTGATCGCCGGCGTCGTGCTGCTCGCCGCGTACTGCGTGCACGCGCTGCGGACGTCCGCGACGCCCATGGTGGACCTGAAACTGTTCCGGTCGCGCACATTCACCGGAGCGAGCACGCTGCTGTTCCTCGCCGGGCTCTCGATCTACGGCGCGATGCTGCTGCTCCCGCTGTACTTCCAGGTGGTCCGGCACGACAGCGCGCTCGTGGCCGGCCTGCTGATGGTCCCGCAGGGCATCGGCAGCATCGCCCCGCGGACGCTGGCGGGCAGGCTCACCGACAGCATTGGGCCCCGGTTCGTCGTTCTGGCCGGAATCGTGCTGGCCGCCGCCGGCACGATCCCGTTCGCGCTCGCCGGGCTGCACACCAACTACTGGCTGCTCGGCGCCGCCCTGGTCGTCCGCGGCGCCGGGCTGGGCCTGGCGACGATCGCGGTCATGGCCGGCGCCTTCCAGGGGCTGAGCCGCGAGCAGGTGCCGCACGCCAGCAGCGCGACCAGGATCCTGCAGTTCGTAGGCGGCTCGTTCGGCGCCGCGATCCTGGTTGCCCTCATCCTCGACCACTACGCCGTCGCCCACGCTGCCGCGGGCGCCGCTGGCCTGGCCACCGCGTTCGGCGCCACGTTCTGGTGGTGCACCGGATTCACCGCCCTGGCCCTGGTCCCGGCGCTGCTGCTGTCCGGGCGGCCCAAGGCGGCGACGGCCGCCGGTACCCCGGGATCGGCAAAGTGACCGTGATGCGGGCATCGGACGCGGACCGCGACAGGATCGCCGACCGCAGCCGCGCGGTGCGGGAACTGCGCCGCCGCGGCCGATGGGAGCGCCGCGGGCGCAGGTATCCGCGCCGCGGACGGTGATACCAGATCACACTGTGGATGTCCACAACTGCGGCCAGGGACGATCTTGGCTGCTAGCACGTTGCTGGGCTGGGTACTCACGGCCGTGCCGTGGGCCTGCCACAGCCAGACCGCGGTGTCGTTTGTGCTCGGCCACAAGAACGCGATAGCGGGACCATGTAAGGTAACGACGTATGGCGGACACGTGGCCGGATACCCGCCAGACCGTGGTCATAGACCATCGCGCGGTGCAGCACGAGAACGCGCTGCTGCGCGAGCTGGTCACGGTCTACCAGCACCTCACCGGGCTGACGCTGCAGGACGCCGACGTCTCCACGGTGGCGGGGCTGCTGGCCGAACGGACCAGCGCGACCGTGGCCGTCGTGAGCCGCGGGCTCGACGTCCTCGCCGCGGCCTCGGCCGAGATGGGCGAAGACGTGGCCGACTACGTCCGTACGTACCTGGCCAGTCCCCGGCTTGCCGCCGTGCTCAACAGCACCGCGCAGACCCGCCGGCTGCTGCGGCTGCCCGACGTCGGGGACGCCGCCGGGGTCATCGTCGCGCCGATCCTGGTCGGCGACGACGTCCCCGCGTACCTGATGACGTTCGGCAGCGACGGCCAGGGCGACGACATGAGGCTGCTGGTCACCGAGCACGCCGCGACGATCTGCGGCGTGATCCTCGGCCGGGAGCGGGTCGTGGCCGCCGCGGCCCGGCAGGTCAGGGACGACCTCGTCGAGGGGCTGCTGATCGGCGGCGGCCGCGACAGCGGCGAGGTTGCGCGGTGGGCCAGGCACCTCGGCTACGACGCCACCCGCGAGCACCGGATCCTGGCGGTCACGTTCGAGGCCGCCGGCCCGGCGCGGCCCGCCGGGGCGGCCGTGGCGCTGCGGAACCGGGTCGCGGCCGCGATCGACCACTTCTTCACGACCCGGGTGCCGGGCGCGATCACCTCGATCCGTGACGACGAGGTAGTGGTGGTGGTCCCGGAGCCGACCGACCAGCATCCCGGCGCCGAAGCCGGCCGGCTGGGCTCGGGCTGCCTGGCCCGGATGCGGGACACGTTCCCCGAGGCGGTGGTCACGATCGGCATCGGCGGCACCTGCCGCGATCCCGCCGACATCGCCCGCTCCTACGGCCAGGCACGCCGGACGATCGACGCGGTCCAGCGGCTGGGCCGTCAGGGCCAGGTGGTGGCGTTCGAGGACCTCGGCGTGCACCGGCTGCTGCTGCAGGTCCCCGACCTGGCCGAGCTGAGGTCGTTCGCGGCCGAGATCCTCGGCAAGCTCGGCGGGCAGGAACGTCAGCGCGGCACCGAGCTGCTGACGACGCTGGCCTGCTACTTCCGGGAGAACAGCAGCCCGCAGCGCACCGCGCGCACGCTGCACGTGCACCCCAACACGGTCGCCTACCGGATCCGGCGGATCCAGGAGATCACCGGCATCCAGCTGGACAACTACCGCGACCGGCTGATGGCCCAGGTCGCGCTCGAGATCATCGACGCGCTAGGAGGCGGGCCGTGACCGACCTGCGGACCGCGCTCGGCCGGCAGGTGCTGATCTGCGACGGGGCGATGGGAACGATGCTGCACGCGGCCGGCAACTCGCTGGACCGCGCGCTGCCCGAGCTCAACCTGTCCAACGCCGCGCTGGTCAGCACGATCCACGAGAGTTACGTCAGCGCGGGCGCCGACGTGATCCTGACCAACACGTTCGGCGCCAACCGGCTCCGGCTGGCCGACCAGGGCTTCGGGGACCTGGTGCACGACATCAACGTGGCCGGCGCGCAGATCGCCGCGCGGGCCACGGAGGGGACCGGGCGGCAGGTGTTCGTGGCCGGCTCGGTCTCCCCCGCGGTCACCGCCAGCCAGCGGCGCCGGGTCGCGCAGGCCGAGCGGGGCGCGGCGATCCGCGAGCAGATCGAGGCGCTGGCGGCCGGCGGGGTGGACGCGCTGATCCTGGAGACCTTCGGCTACCTGGACGAGCTGGCCGAGGCGGTGCAGGTCGCGGCGGAGGCCACCGACCTGCCGATCATCGCCCAGGCCACGTTCGCCGACGACGGCAGGACGCTCGGCGGCGAGACCCCGCGCGAGGTGGCCACCGTGCTCAGCGGGCTGCCGATCGTGATGCTCGGCACCAACTGCACGCTCGGCCCGCAGGGGGCGCTCTCGGTGGTGCAGGCGCTGGTCCCGCACACCGACCTTCCGGTGGGCGCGCAGCCCAACGCGGGCCTGCCCCGCCGGGTGGCCGGGCGCCGGTTCGAGTACAACACCGATGGCCCGTATTTCGCCCGCTACGCGCGCCGCCTGGTCGAGGCCGGGGCCTGTCTGGTCGGTGGCTGCTGCGGCACCACGCCGGCCCAGATCCAGGCGGCGGCCGCCGAGATCGCCGGCATGCCCCCCGCCCGCCGCCAGCGGGTGTCGGCAGCGCCGAGGATCGCGGTGCCAACGGCCCCGGAACGAGGCGGCAGCCTGAGCGACCGGCTGGCCGCCGGCGAGTTCGTGGTGGCGGCCGGGATCGCGCCGCCGGTCGGCGGCGCGGCCGACGAGGCGGCAGACCAGGCGGCCGTGCTGCACGAACGGGGCATCGGCACGTTCTTCGTCGCGCCCAGGCACAGCCCCCGGGCCCAGCTCAGCTCGATCGATCTCGCCTTCCAGCTGGAGCAACGGGCCGACGTGGAGACGATCGCCACGGTCACCACCTGGGATAAGACGATCATGGCGCTGCAGGCCGATCTGCTGGGGGCGAACGCGCTCGGGATCCGGAACGTCGTCTGCGAGACCGGGAACCCGCCGCTGCTCGCCGACTACCCCAACGTGGACGGGATCTGGGACGTCGACTCGGTCGGGCTCGTCGAGCTCGTGGCCGGCCTGAACAAGGGCATCGACTGCAACGGGCTGCCGCTGGCGACCAAGACCTCGTTCCATGCGGGCGCGAGGTTCAACCCGAGCGCGGCCGCGCTCGAGGCCGAGATCGCCCGCACGGTCAGCAAGATCCAGGCCGGCGCCCGGTTTCTGATCAGCCGGCCGGTGTACGAGCTCGGCCGGTTCCGGACCATGATGTCCGCGCTGGCCGACGACGGCACCCCGGTGCTGCTGTCGATCGCGCCGCTGCGCAGCTTCGAGGAGGCCGACTACCTGTCGCACGAGGTGCCGGACATCAGCATCCCACAGCAGACGCTGACCGCGATGGAGCGGGCGGGCCCGCGCGCGGCCCAGACCGGGATCGAGCTGGCGGCCGACCTGTTCGCCGAGGCCAGGCCCCTCGTCCAGGGCGTGGTGCTGACGTTCCCCGGCTGGGATCCCGCAAGCCTGGATCGGCTGCTCGGCGCCCGTGCCTGACCTGGTACGCCGCCCGGCACGGTTGTCCCGGCGGCACAACGAAGCCGAGATCGACGTTGTGGAACGCGATGTTGCTCCGGTCCACCCGGCGCTCCGATCCTGAAGAGGATGAACGCACGCAGCGCCGAAGCGCGGCCGGACAAGGCACCGGCCGGCGCGCCGGTGTCGCCCCGGCCGGTGCTGCCGCGCGCGTCAGCGCGCTCGATGTACCTGCTGCACCGCCTGCTCGAGCCGAACGCGGGCTACCGCCGGCTGGCCGCGTGGCTGGAGGCGGCGCCGCCGCTGCGCCGCCTGTTCACCGCGGCAGAGAAGAGCGTGAAGAAGGAGATCTTCGGCTGCCACATGTGCGGCCAGTGCGCGCTGCCGTCCACCGGCTACTCGTGCCCGATGACCTGCCCGAAGCAGCTCCGGAACGGGCCGTGCGGCGGCGTCGGCCGCGACGGCCGCTGCGAGGTCTACCCGCAGATGCGGTGCGTGTGGGTGACGGCCTTCGAGCGGGCCGAGAGCCAGGGCCGCGCCGACGACCTGCTGCGGCTGCAGCTCCCGATTGATCACCGGGTCTGGGGGCAAAGCTCATGGATCAGGTACTGGCAGGGCCGAGACGAGGATCTGTGGACCGAGACCCGCGCATAGCCGCGTTCCGGGCGTCCCTGGAGCGCGGTGACTTCACGGTGACGGCGGAGATCGGGCCGCCCCGCGGCGCCGACGCCGGCGCGATCACCCGCAAGGTGTCGCAGCTGCGCGACTGGACCGCGGCGGTCAACATCACCGACAACCAGGGCGCGGCGGTCCGGATGTCGAGCTGGGCCGGCAGCCTGGCCGCGATGGCCGCGGGGGTCGAGCCGATCATGCAGGTCACGTGCAGAGACCGGAACCGGATCGCACTCCAGTCCGACCTGCTCGGCGCCGCGGCCATGGGGATACCGAACATCCTGGTGATGACCGGCGACCACCCCAAGTTCGGCGACCACGCCACCGCGAAGCCGGTGTTCGACCTCGACAGCATCCAGCTGCTGTGGGCCGCGCGGACCATGCGCGACGAGGGCAAGCTGCTGTCCGGCCGGGAGCTCAAGCCGCCGCCGAGCTGGTTCCTTGGCTCGGTGGAGAACCCGGTCGCCCCGCCGGTCGGCTTCCGCGCCGCGCGCCTGGGCAAGAAGGTCGCCGCTGGCGCGCAGTTCGTGCAGACCCAGTACGTGTTCGACACCGGGCCGTTCGCGGAGTGGATGGCACAGGTCCGCGATCTGGGGCTGCACGAACGCTGCTACATCCTGGCCGGTGTCGGGCCGATCTCGTCGTTGCGCGCG
Source organism: Streptosporangiaceae bacterium (assembly GCA_030041195.1). Next base: position 9,637 of record JASHOI010000451.1, read on the forward strand.
CTCAGCCACCTCGAGGAGCGCGTGCCCGGCGTGCAGGTGCCCGCCGAGCTCAGCCGCAGGCTCCGTGGCGTGCCCGAGGACCGGGTCGCCGACGAGGCGATGACGGCGTGCGCCGAGACGATCAGCGAGCTCAGGCAGATCCCCGGCGTCGCCGGGGTGCACATCATGGCCGTCGCCAACGAGCACCGCATCCCGGTCATCCTGCAGCGCGCCGGCATCGAGCCGATGGTTCCGGCCCGAGCCGCCAGTACCGGGACCGCCAATGCGAGTTGATGTGCGGCCGGTGAGCCGGCTCCGGGGCAAGGATCCGCTCGACGTGACCGCGGCGCTCGGGCCGGTTGTCGCTGCGCTATGTGCCAGCGACGTCGACCTGTCCCGGGTCAGCGTGGTGTGCGACTGGATCCAGTACCGCTCCAGCTTCCGCGAGGTCGCCGACTACCGGCCGGTGCTCGCTCCGTGGCGCGGCGGCACCGGGCCGGACGGCGACGGCGAGGACGGGGCCGTGACGCGCGAGCCCGCGGCCGAGGCCGCGCTCGAGATGGCCATCGACCTGCGCCGCTGCCGCGACGCCGACCTGCGGGCCGTGGTCGCCGGGCTGCTGGAGGAGCACGCGCACCCGGCGAACTCCGCCCGGGTGCCGCTGGAGCCCTGGGCGACGGCCAGGCACAGCTGCATCTGGGGCTTCAACGCGCTGTACTGGCAGGCCCTGTCGCTGTGGGAGCAGGCGACCGGCCGCGACTACGAGCAGGCGCTGCCGGGCGGGGAGAGCGACGCGCGCAACACCACGGCCGCGCGCGAGCTGATCCTCGAGCTGTTCAAGACCTGGGATGACCTGGACTCCAGGAGCGCGCTGCCGCCCGAGCTCTACGTGGCCGAGCTCGGGGTCGGCAACGGCAACCAGGCACGGACCTGGCTGGACGAGTTCGTCGAGCTGTCCCGGGCGCACAGCCGCGACTACTACCGCCGCCTGCACTACATCATGGGCGACTACTCACCGCACGTGCTCGGGCGGGCGATGAAGGCCGTGGCCCACCACGGCGACCACGTCAGCGCGCTGGTCGTCGACGCCACCCGCCCCGCGGTCAGCCTCGGCTTCCTGCGCGGCAAGGCGTTCCTGGTCTACATCTCCAACGTCTACGACAACCTGCCGAGCGACGAGGTGGCCCGCATCGGCGGCCGGACCTACCAGGTTGAGTCCCGCGCCTACCTGCCGGGCGACGACGCGGCGCGGATCGCGCGGCAGTTCTCGGCCACGCCGCAGCGGGTGCCCGAGCTGGTGGACAAGCTGCTCCGGCTGGGCCCCGAGCTGCTGTGCGAGGCGCTGCCGCAGCACTTCGGCGACGCCGGGCAGGCGGTGTCCTTCTGGCGCGACGTGTGGGGCGCGCTGCGGCTGCAGGAACGGTACCGGCCGCTGGAGGGGCTCGACCTGTACCAGGTCAGTCCCGGCCTGAACGGGGAGCTGCTCCGGTCGCAGCTGGAATCGCACGGTGATATCCGGGTGCACGTCAACAACGGGGCGCTCAGCAGCTTCGCGCAGACCCTGCCGCTGCTGCATCCGTTCGGCCGGCTCCAGTGCCATGACCTGTTCCTCGACGACGTCCGCCGCTACCATTCCGGGTTCTTCGGCCCCGGCAAGTACGACGGGTCGGTGGTGAATTGGGTCAACGGCCCGCTGCTGCGGCACGTCGGCGGCCGGGCCGGCTTCGACGTCCGCATCTCGCCGTTCGCGGCCCGGCCGTCGTCGAACGTCAAGACGCTGACCGCTGGAGTACGTGAATGACCGACGGCGACACGATCCTGCTGCCGACGACCGTGATCGGGTCGTACTCGGTTCCGGAGTGGCTCGGCCAGCTGAAGAACGACTGCTACCGGCACCGGATCAGCCGGAGGTACCTCGACGAGATCCACGAGATGGCGATCAAGGCTGCGGTGCTGGACCAGGAGCGGGCCGGGATCGACATCGTCTCCGACGGCGAGCTGCGCCGCGACAACGACGTCGACTACCTGCTGACGCGGATTCCCGGGGTAGAGGTCGAGCGCCCGGACAAGGCCGACTACTTCGACTACTACGACACCAGCATCAGCCGCCCGCTGCCCGCGCCCGGCCGGGCGAGCCTCGGCCTGGCCGAGGACTTCCGGTTCGTCAGGCAGCTGACCGACCGGCAGGTGAAGCTGTCCATCACCGGACCCTATTCGCTGGCCCACCGGATCCACGACGCCTCGGGGGGCGGCTACGCCGATCACGCCGACCTGGTGCGGGCGCTCGCCCGGGTCCTCGCCGCCGAGGCGGCGGAGCTCGCCAGGGCCGGTGCGCGGGTGCTGCAGATCGACGAACCGTTCCTGGCGGGCTACCCCGAGGACGTCGGGCTGGCCGTGGAGGCGGTCAACATCGTGACCGAGGGCGCCGACGTCAGCTGGACGCTGCACGTCTGTTATGGCAACAGGTACGCACGGCCGCTGTGGGAGGGGCACTATGACTTCCTGTTCCCCGCGGTCAAGGAGGCCAACGTGGGCCAGCTGGCGCTGGAGTTCGCCAGGACCGGAGACGAGGACCTGAGCCTGCTCGAGCAGTATCACTGGGATCGTGGCCTCGGCCTCGGCGTGATCGACGTGAAGACCGAGCAGGTGGAGTCCGCCGACCTGGTCGCCGCGCGGATCCGGCGGGCGCTGCGCTACGTGCCCCCGGATAAGCTCGTGATCAATCCCGACTGCGGCCTGCGCCATCTGCTGCCCGACGTAGCCCGGGCGAAGCTCGCGGCGATGGTGGCAGGCGCGGCCACCGTCCGCTCCGAGCTCGCCGTGCCAGCCAGCCAGCCCGACAGCGCCGACACTTACGCCCGATCAACCGTCCCTAGCAAGGGGTAGTCACGTGAGCGCACAAGACCAGGACGGATTCCACTTCACCTCTGAGTCGGTGACCGAGGGGCACCCGGACAAGATGGCCGACCAGATCTCCGACGCGATCCTCGACGCGGCGGTGGCCCAGTATCCGGCTTCCCGCGTCGCGGTGGAAACGCTGGTGACCACCGGCCTGGTGGTGATCGCCGGCGAGGTCAGCACCGACGCGCGCGTCGACTATGCCGATGTCGCCCGCGCCACGATCTGCGACATCGGCTACAGCTCCGGCGACGTCGGCTACGACGGCAATGCCGTGGGTGTCGTTACCTCGCTGCACCGCCAGTCTCCCGACATCGCCCAGGGAGTCGAGCGTTCGCACGAAACACGGGGTGCGCAGGCGGCCGACAGCTACGACAAGGCCGGCGCTGGGGACCAGGGCATGATGTTCGGCTACGCGACCAACGAGACACCGGAGCTGATGCCCGCGCCGATCGCGCTCGCGCACCGGCTGGCCCGGCGGCTGGCGCTCGTGCGGAAGTCCGGGGTGCTGCCGTATCTGCGGCCGGACGGCAAGACGCAGGTGACCGTGCGGTACGACGGCGACGGCAAGCCGGTCTCGGTCGAGAAGGTGCTGATCTCCACGCAGCATGCAGAGGGCGCCGAGGAGAAGCTGCCCGACGCGCTGTGGACCGAGGTCGTCACGGCGGTCCTGCCCGCCGAGCTTTACGACCCCGCGGAGCTGCGCGAGAACTTCTACGTGAACCCGACCGGCCGGTTTGTGGTCGGCGGCCCGGCCGGCGACACCGGGCTGACCGGGCGGAAGATCATCGTGGACACGTACGGCGGGATGGGCCGGAACGGCGGCGGCGCGCTGTCCGGCAAGGACCCGTCCAAGGTGGACCGGTCCGGGGCCTACGCCGCGCGGCATGTGGCCAAGAATGTCGTGGCGGCCGGCCTGGCAGACAGGGCCGAGCTTCAGGTGGCCTACGCGATCGGGATGGCCAGGCCACTGTCGCTGCACATCGACACGTTCGGCACCGAGAAGATCCCGCGGCCGAAGATCCTCGACCTGGTCCGGCAGAACTTCGACCTGCGCCCGGCAGCGCTGCGCGACAACCTGGACCTGCTCCGCCCGATCTACCAGGCCACCGCGGCCTACGGGCACTTCGGCCGGGACGAGCCGGACTTTACCTGGGAGCGCACCGACGTGGCCGGCCGCCTGCGCGAGCAGGCAGGCCTCGATGGCAGCAACTGAAACACCGGGTGAGGGGTAAGCGGCCGGATCGCGCGGAAGTCACGGCGATCCAGGGTGAGCACTGAATTGGTGCGGTGCTCGGCGGCCAGCGCGACGTTCACCGCGTCGGCTAGGTCCAGGTCGAGTCCCGCGTACTTGCGCTGCACCTTGCGCGCTGTTTCAAGCAGGCCGACCGTGACCTGCGGAATGAGGAACCGCTCGCGCTGTGCCTGGAAGAGGATGAAATCGATGAGGGCTGACCGGGCTTTGCCGCCGAACCGGGCCAGGGCAAGATGATCTACTTCGGCCAGCACGAGCGGAGATACCAGGACGGTACCGGCGTCCGCGAGGGCGGCCTGGCAGCCAGCGGACTCCGGGGCGTTCTTGTCGGAAGCGGCGATGATCCCCGATGTGTCCGCGATGAGGATCACGACTCGGTGAGGCGGTGGGCGATGGTTCTGGTCACCTCGTCGCCGAGTGCCGGAGTGCCAGGCCCGTCGAATGCCGGCCAGTCAAGTGGTTCATCCCACACGCGGCTGGACATGGCCGCGAGGTGGATGCCCTCCCTGATGATCTCGGCTTCAGGAACGCCGCGCCGGGCTGCGGCCTCCTTGATAAGGACGAGATCCCTGACGTCTGCGTAGACGTTGGTCCTCCTCAGCGACATGTACCAAGCTTAGTACATGCGTGACGGCGGTCGGCGTGCCAGAATCCAGGGGTGCCTGAGCCGTTGGATCTGGTAATTCGCGGCGCGACCCTCGGCGGCGAGGCCGCCGACATTGGCGTGCGGGACGGGCGCGTCGCGCAGGTCGGCGGCGGCATGACCGGCCGGGAGGAGATCGCCGCTGACGGCCTGCTCGCCCTGCCCGGGGGCGTCGACGCCCACGTGCACCTGATGTACCGGGCGCTGGCCGGGCAGCTCCGCCAGGCCGGAGAGCTCGGCCCGTCAGAGCCGATCTGGGTCGACGATTTCTGGACCGGCTCGCTGGCCGCGATCGGCGGCGGCATCACGACGTTCGGGAACATGACGTTCTCGCTGCCGGGCGAGACCGCGCGGGACGCCGTGGCCCGGGAGATGGCCGGCGCCGCGCCCGAGGCCGCCGTCGACTGGTTCCTGCACCCGGTGCTGACCGACCTCGCCGCCGCGGCCGGCGGCGAGATCGCCGCGCTGGCCGCCGGCGGGCACCCGAGCGTCAAGATCTTCCTGACCCAGCCGGAGATAGCGGCGGATCGGCAGGGCCTGCTTGCCGCCGCCCGAGCGGCCGGGGAGGCCGGATCGCTGACGCTGCTGCACTGTGAGGCAGCGGGGCTGCTGGAGCAGTGCGGTGAGCAGCTGATCGCGCACGGCCGCGGCGCGGTGCAGAACTTCCCCGAAGCCCGGCCGGTCGCCGCGGAGGTGGAAGCCGTCGACCAGGCCGTCGCCCTGGCCACGGCCAGCGGAGCGCCGGTCTACATCGTGCACCTGTCGTCGGCCGCCGCGCTGGACCGGGCCCGGCGGGCCAGGGCCAGCGGAGTCCCCGTGCACGTGGAGACGCGGCCGCTGTACCTGCACCTGACCAGGGAGCGCTTCGCCCAGCCGGACGCCGGGAAGTACGTCGGCGCCCCGCCGCTGCGGGAGCAGACGGACCGTGACGCGCTGTGGGCCGGGCTCGCCGCCGGCGACGTGGACACGGTCTGCAGCGACCACGCGCCGTGGCTGCTGGCAGACAAGCTCGACCCGGCGCTGAACGTGGTCACGGCCCGGCAGGGAGTCGCCGACCTGGAGACGCTCATGCCCATGCTGTTCTCCGAGGGCGTCGTGACCGGGCGGATCACCCTGGACCAGTTCGTTGACCTGACCTCCGCGAACGCGGCCCGGCTGTTCGGCCTGTACCCGCGCAAGGGCGTCATCGCCGTCGGCTCGGACGCCGACCTGGCGCTGTGGGATCCGCGGCAGCGGCGCACCGTCGACGGCGCCGGCATGCGGTCGCGCGCCGACTACTCGGTCTACGACGGCTGGGAGGTGCAGGGATGGCCCCGGATCGTCCTCGGCCGCGGCCAGGTCCTGCTGGCCGACGGCGAACTGGCCGCCAGGCCGGGCCGGGGCCGGTGGCTGCGCCGCGGGTGAGACCGATGAGCCTGGCGGCGGCGGGCCGTCTAAACGTCGCGGGGCCGCAGGGAGGAGCGGAGGCATGCCTGGAGGGCTGACGCCGGAGGGGACCGAGGCGCTCGAGACCGTGCTGGCCCGCCATGTCGCGCTGGGCAGCCTTCCGGGGCTGGTCGCGCTCGTGGCCAGCCGCGGCGACGTGCACGTGGCGGCGCTGGGGCACAAGGCCTTCGGCGACGAGGAGCCGATCGGGCGCGATGCCATCTTCCGCATCGCGTCGATGACCAAGCCGATCGCGGGCGTGGCGGCGATGCTGCTGATCGAGGACGGCGCGATGGCGCTCGGCGATCCGGTCGGGCGATGGCTGCCCGAACTGGCCGAGCCTCGGGTGCTGCGCACGCTGGAGTCCAGCCTCGACGACACGGTGCCCGCGGAGCGGCCGATCACGGTCGAGGACGTGCTGTCGTTCCATCTGGGGTTCGGGTCGATCATGTCGGGCGGCAGCTACCCCATCCAGCGCGCCGAGAGCGAGCTGGACCTCAAGACGCTCGGGCGGCCCTGGCCGCCGCCCGACCTGACGCCGGACGAGTGGATCGCCCGGCTGGGCCGACTGCCGCTGCTCGACCAGCCGGGGGCACGCTGGCGCTACAACACCGGGGCCACGGTGGCCGGGGTGCTCATCGAGCGGGCCGCCCGGGCACCGCTGGCCGACGTGCTGCGCGAGCGGGTGTTCCAGCCGCTCGGCATGGCCGACACGGGCTTCTTCGTCCCGGCCGACAAGATGGGCCGGTTCACCACGTTCTACGCCCTCGGCGCGGACGGGGAGCTGCACGTGGTCGACCGGCCGAACGGCTGGTGGTCGGCGCCGCCCAAGCTGCCCAACGCAGCCGCCTCGCTGGTCTCGACCGTGGATGACCTGTGGGCGTTCGCCGCCATGCTGGCTGCGGATGGTGGCGACCTGCTCTCGGCCGAATCGGTGCGGCTGATGATGCGCGACCGCATGACGGCCGGCGAACGTGCCGAGAACCGGGTGTTCGTGGGCGACCACGGCGGCTGGGGACTGATGATGACGGTCCCGCCGGCGGCCGGCTCGGCCGGGTCGGCCGACATTCCCGGCGGGTACGGCTGGGACGGCGGCAGCGGCACGGCCTGGCGCACCGACACCGCGGCCGGCCTCACCGGGATCCTGCTGACCCAGCGGCAGGTGACCTCGCCGGAGCCGACCGAGATCGCGACGGACTTCTGGACCGCCGCGTACGCGGCTATCGGCTCCTGACCGCGCCGCTCGCCGACTGGCACAGTGACAGCAGCTCGTCGACGCCGCGAACCTGCAGGTGCGGGCGGCGCTCCGGCGGCAGGTGATCAAACGAGTCGGCGGCGGCGAGCCCGGACCCGACGGCGATGGCCAGCGCGTGCCCGCGGTGCGCCATCGGCACCTCGAGCTCCGGGTCGTCGCCGACCACGGCGAGTTCCGGGGGGCGCACGCCGAGCCGGGAGGCGGCACAGCGCAGCGCGTCCAGCGACGGCTTGCCGACCAGGTTGACCCGGCACCCGGTCAGGCTCTTTATCATCGCGGAGATCGCGCGCGAGGTGCCGATGGCCCGCCCCTGCGCTGTCGCGAAGAACATCGACTGCGAGGCGCTGTAGACCGCGGCGCCGCCCCACACCGCGTGGCAGGCCGCCTCGAGCGCCGCCATGCCGAACTCCGGGTACCAGCCGACCAGCACCGCGTCCGCGTCCGGCCGGCCGCTGCCCGGCGGCACCACCTCCAGCCCGGCCTCGAGCAGCGGCGCGGCGAGGCCGTCGTTGCCGAGCACCAGCACCCGGCGGTGCCCGCGCCGCGTGAGCACCGCCACCGCGCTGCTCGCCGGGGTGAGCACCGCCTCGTCGGGCACGTCGAACCCGATCCCGCGCAGCGTGCGCGCGAGCTCGCCGGGCGGCTTGGTGGTGCCGTTGGTGAACGTCACGAACGGCAGCCCTCGCCCCGCCACCCAGCGGGTGATCTCCAGCGCGCCGGGCAGCGGCGCCAGCCCGCGGTTGCGGCGGTCGCCGAGCACCAGCGTTCCGTCCAGGTCGAACACGAAGCCGCGGGCCGCGCGCAGCCGCTCGAGCGCCGGAGGCTGGCCTGGGCGGGGGGTCGCGTCGCGTTCAGGCACGTTGTCGTCCGCTGAGTTCGAGGCGAAAGCCGGGCTTGTCGATGACCAGGCCGGACACGCCGGGGCGCTGCGCCAGCCCGGCGAGCAGGTCGAGGACCGGCTTCAGGTCGGGGTTGTAGTGCCGCCGGGCCGGGCCGGCCGCGAGCATCGCGTCGACCTCGCCGGCCGGCATGGTCGCGCGCAGCAGCAACTCCTCGTCGCTGATCCCGGCCGGGAAGCGCCTGCGCAGCTCGGCCAGCGGAGCCGGCGGCGGCTCGGCGGCCAGCTCCCTGGCCCGGGGGCGGGACAGGATCCGGTCGGCCACGTCCGGGTCCACCGGCGCCGTCGGCCTGCCGAACCGGCCGAGCACGTAGCGGATCACCTGGTCGGAGACGTTCTGGTAGCGCTCGGCGCCGATCACGTTGTAGAGCGCCTGGCCGCACACGATCTGCGGGAACGGGGTGACCATGATCGGGTAGCCGAGCTCGGCGCGGACCCGGCTGACCTCGTCCATCACCGCGCCGAACCGGTCTTCGAGCCCGAGTTCGCGCAGCTGGCGGCGGGTCGTGGTGATCACGCCGCCGGCCACCTGGTGCCGCAGGAACGACGCGTCGTACTCCTGCGGGGTGCCGGCCGGCAGCGACTCGGCCTGCGCCAGCCGGGTGAAGTAGCCGGCCACCTGGGCCAGCAGCCGGTCGTCCACGTCGACGGTGTGCCCGAGCTCGCGCAGGTTCGCGACCAGCCGCTCGGCGTTCGGCAGCGAGCTGCCGTTGGCCAGCGGGCCGCACGCCACGTGCAGCGCGGCCAGGCCGAGCTCGGCGGCCACCAGGCAGGTCAGCGGGGACAGCCCGATCGTGCAGTGCGAGTGCAGCTCGAGGGGCGTGCCGCCCAGCGTGGCCTGGATCGCGGGAAACAGCGTGCGCGCGCGTTCCGGGGTCAGCAGGCCCGCCGGGTCCTTGACGTAGACGCGGTCGATGTCCGGCGACGCCGCCATCTGGCCTGCCAGGCCCGCGTAGTAGGCGTCGTCGTGCACCGCGGAGACCGTGTAGACGAGCGCGGCCATGATCTCGGCGGCGCCGGCCCGGCGCAGCATCCGCGCGGTCTGCAGCATCGCGCCGGAGTCGTGCATCGGGTCGAGCACGATGAACCGGGACATGCCGGCCACGACCAGCCGGTCGTAGGCGAGCTGCATCAGCTCGGCGTGCACCGGCTCCCAGGAGATGAACCGCAGGCCGGACCCGATGAACTGGAGCGGGGTGTTCGGGGCGGCGGCGTGGGTCAGCCTGATCCGCTCCCACGGATCCTCGCGGTGGGTGCGGACCGCCACGCCCATGTGCGTGCTCGAGGTGAAGTCCAGTGCCCGGAAACCTACCCGCCCCATCAGCGGGGCGATCGCCGCGATGTGCGCGGTCCTCAGCCCGGTCGCGCTCCACAGGCTCTGGTTGCCGTCCCGCAGCGACACGTCGACGAGTTCTATCGGGGGGGTCTGGGGGGGTCGTCCCCCCGGGGCAACGCTGTTGCTCATCGGGCGGCCTCCCCCAGGAACCTGGCCAGGTAGCCGGTGTCCACGCCGCCGCGCGCGAACTCGTCGGCCGCGGTCAGGGCGGCGTGCAGCGGGATCGTCGTGGCCACCCCGGTGATCTCGCACCGGGCGAGCGCGCCGCGCAGCCGCGCCAGCGCACCGGCGCGGTCCCGGCCGCTGACGATGAGCTTGGCCAGCAGCGAGTCGTACCCGGGCGGCACCTCGGAGCCGGCCTGGATGTGCGTGTCCACCCGGATTCCCGGCCCGGCGGGGAACACCGCCCTGGTCACCGTGCCCGGGCTGGGCCGGAACCCGTGCGCCGGGTCCTCGGCGTTGATCCGGCACTCGAACGCGTGCCCGGCCTCCGTGACGTCGCCCTGGTCCAGGCGCAGCGGCCGGCCCTCGGCGACCGCGATCTGCTCGGCCACCAGGTCGAGCCCGGTGATCGCCTCGGTGACCGGGTGCTCGACCTGGATCCGCGCGTTCATCTCGAGGAAGTAGAACGCGCCGGCCTCGGGGTCGACGAGGAATTCCACCGTGCCGAGCCCGCGATACCGCAGGAATTGCCCGAACGTGACGCCAGCCCGGCGGATCTGCTCGCGCAGGCCGCCGTGGTCGAGCAGCGGCGCCGGGGCCTCCTCGAGCAGTTTCTGATAGCGGCGCTGCACCGAGCAGTCCCGGTCGCCCAGGTGGATCACGCGTTCCCCGTCGCCGATCAGCTGCACCTCGACGTGGCGGCCGCCGGGCACGTAGTGCTCGAGGTAGACCCTCGGGTCGCCGAAGGCCGCGTCGGCCTCGGCGGCTGCCCGCTCGATCGCGGGCGCGAGCCCGGCCGGGTCGTGGACGGGTCGGAGCCCGCGGCCGCCGCCGCCGCCGACGGCCTTGACCAGGACCGGCCAGCCGATGAGGTCGG
>JASHOI010000452.1 GCA_030041195.1 Streptosporangiaceae bacterium
GGCGGACGTGCGGGGCGGGCGGCGGCCCCCGACAACCGGTTCGGCCGCTCCGGGCCGGCTGGCACTCCGCCGACCGCCCCTAAACCTTACTCGACAATATCTATCGAGATTCCCTAAAATGCTGCTCAGAAGTATTATGGACGTCAGGAGATCATGACCACAGCATCCCCCGCAGTGCATGTGGCCGTCGCGCTCGACGGCGCTGGCTGGCATCCCGCCGCGTGGCGCGAGCCGCGGGCACACCCGGCCGAGCTGTTCCAGGCCGGCTACTGGGTGGGCCTGATCCAGGAGGCCGAACGAGGCCTGCTCGACTTCGTGACCATCGAGGACGGGCTCGGCCTGCAATCGTCCCGCCAGTTCGGCCAGGACCGGCGTACCGACCAGGTCCGCGGGCGCCTCGACGCGGTGCTGATCGCGGCCAGGGCCGCGCCGCTGACCAGTCGCATCGGGCTGGTTCCGACGGCCGTGGTGACGCACTCCGAGCCGTTCCACATCTCCAAGGCGATCGCCACGCTCGACTACGTCAGCACCGGGAGGGCCGGACTCCGGGTACAGGTCACCGCGCGGCAGCACGAGGCGGCGCACTTCGGCAGGCGTGGCTTCCCGCCGGTGGACCTGACGGACCGCTCCGACCCGCGGGTGCGGCAGCTGGTCACCGAGTTGTTCGACGAAGCTGCCGACTACGTCGAGGTGGTGCGGCGGCTCTGGGACAGCTGGGAGGACGACGCCGAGATCCGCGACGCCGCGACCGGGCGGTTCATCGACCGTGACAAGCTGCACTACATCGACTTCACTGGCGATTATTTCAGCGTCAGGGGACCGTCGATCACCCCGCGGCCGCCGCAGGGGCAGCCGATCGTCAGCGCGCTCGGGCATGCCGAGGTGCCCTACCGGCTCATCGCCCGGTGCGCCGACGTGGGCTACGTCACGCCGGCCGACGCCGGCCACGCGGCCGCGATCGTCGCCGAGATCCGTGACGCCCAGCAGGCCGCGGGCCGCGGCGGGGACACCGTTCATGTCTTCGGCGACCTCGTGGTGTTCCTCGACGAGCCCGGCGGCGAGAGCGGGGCCGAGCGCAAGGCGCGCCTCGACGAGCTCGCCGGATACCCCTACAAGAGCGACGCGACGATCTTCACGGGGCCGGCCGCGAGCCTGGCCGATCTGCTGCAGGACTGGCAGGCCGGCGGGCTGTCCGGGTTCCGGCTGCGCCCGGGAGCCATCCCGCAGGACTTGCACGCGATCACCAGCGATCTGGTGCCCGAGCTGCAACGGCGCGACGCGTTCCGGCACTCCTACGAGTCACCGACCTTGCGCGGGCTGCTCGGGCTGGGCCGGCCGGCGAATCGCTATGCGACGGTGTGACCGCCGGGAAGGGAAGGAGCAGTTCGTGACCTGGGGAGGGACCCGGCCGTGACCAAGCCGCTCAAGCAGATCCACCTGGCGGCGCATTTTCCCGGCGTGAACAACACCACGGTGTGGAGCGACCCGCGTTCCGGCAGCCACATCGAGTTCGGCTCGTTCGCCCACCTGGCGCGGACCGCCGAGCGGGCCAAGTTCGACTTCCTGTTCCTGGCCGAGGGGTTGCGGTTGCGCGAGCAGAACGGCCTGATCTACGACCTCGACGTGGTGGGACGGCCGGACACGTTCACCGTTCTCGCCGCGCTGGCCGCGGTCACCGACCGCCTCGGCCTGGCCGGCACGATCAATTCCACGTTCAACGAGCCCTACGAGGTGGCCCGGCAGTTCGCGAGCCTTGATCACCTGTCCGGCGGGCGGGCCGCATGGAACGTCGTAACCTCGTGGGACGCGTTCACCGGCGAGAACTTCCGGCGCGGCGGCTTCTTGCCGCAGGATCAGCGGTACTCGAGGGCGCGGTCGTTCCTGGAGACGACGTGGCAGCTGTTCGACTCCTGGCACGGCGACGAGATCATCGCGGACAAGGAAACCGGCCAGTTCCTGGCCGATCCGGAGCCGGGCACGTTCCAGCGAACCGATCAGCACTTCGACATCCGCGGGCAGTTCAACGTGCCGCGCAGCCCGCAGGGCCGCCCGGTCATCTTCCAGGCCGGCGACTCCGACGAGGGCCGCGAGTTCGCCGCGTCGAGCGCCGACGCGATCTTCAGCCGCCACGGAACATTGGAGGACGGGCGAGCCTTCTATAAGGACGTGAAGGACAGGCTGGCCGGCTACGGGCGGGGGCGCGACGAGCTGCTGATCCTGCCGGCCGCCACGTTCGTGCTCGCCGGCACCGACGCCGAGGCCGCCGAGCTGGCGCAGGAAGTCCGGCTGCAGCAGGTCAGCGGGCAGACCGCGATCAAATTCCTGGAGCAGCTTTGGAACCGCGACCTGTCCGGCTACGACCCGGACGGCCCGCTGCCGGACGTCGACCCGGTTCCCGGCGAGAACACGGTCTCCCGCGGCCGGGCCAGCGTGCGGATGCACCGGGACCCGGTGGCGATCGCGGCGCAGTGGCGCGCGAAGGCCGAGGCGGAAAACCTGTCGATCCGTGAGCTGATCATCGAGGTCACCGGCAGGCAGTCGTTCATCGGATCCCCGGCCACCGTCGCCGAGCAGATCAACACCCTGGTCCAGGAAGACGCCAGCGACGGGTTCATCCTGGTGCCGCACATCACCCCGGGCGGGCTCGACGAGTTCGCCGACACCGTCGTGCCGATCCTGCAGGAGCGCGGCGTGTTCCGCGCCGACTACGAGGGCACCACGCTGCGCGAGCATCTCGGCCTCGCGCCGCTGCCCTCCGGCGCCGCGCTGAGAGCGGGGGGGTTTGGGGGGGTCATCCCCCCGGGCAGGCACAGCCGGGCGGCGTCATGAAGTTCCTGGCGATCACGCTGATCGTGCACGCTCCCCACCCCATCACCGGGCTGCAGAAATCCACCACCGACCGGTTCGGTGAGGTGATCGCGAACGCGCAGCTCGCCGAGGAACTCGGCTTTGACGGGTTCGGCGTGGGTGAACGGCACGAGCGGCCGTTCATTTCCTCATCACCGCCGGTGACGCTGAGCCACATCGCGGCGCTGACCTCGCGGATCCGGTTGTTCACCGCGGTCACGACGCTGAGCCTGCTGGATCCGGTGCGCGCCTACGAGGACTACGCGACGCTCGACCACCTGTCCGGCGGGCGGCTGGAACTGATCATCGGCAAGGGCAATGGCGCCGCGCAGCGTGAGCTGTTCAGCGTCACCCCCGAAGACCAGTGGGACCGCAACGCCGAGAGCTACGAGATCTTCCGGCAGATCTGGCGCAACCCGACGGTGACCGCCAACCCGCGATTCCGGCCCCCGCTGCGCGACGCCGAGGTCTGGCCGCGGCCGCTGCAGCAGCCCATCCGCATCTGGCACGGCAGCGCGACCAGCAGAGAATCGGTCGACCTCGCCGCCCGATACGGCGATCCGCTGTTCTCCGCCAACGTCACCAACCCCATTGAGCCGTACGCCGAGCTGGTCCGCTATTACCGCGAGCGATGGGCGCACTACGGGCACGACCCCGCCAGCCTGGTGGTGGGCGCCGGCACGGCCGGTTATTACGCGACCCGCAACTCTCAGCACGCGCTCGCGGTATACCGGCCGATATTCGACGCGCAGCGCGCGTTCCAGCAGCGGCTCGGCCTGCAGCCGGTCTTCACCGACCTCGATGATTTCGTCGCCCGCAGCTCCGCGCTGATCGGCAGCCCGCAGCAGGTCATCGACAAGGTGCACCGCTACCACGAACAGCTCGGCCACTCCGTCATGCACCTGCACGCCGACGCTGGCGGGCTCACCGACGCCCAGCACCGCGAGTCGCTCGAGATCTTCCAGTCCGACATCGCCCCGGTGCTGCGCCGGGAGATTCCCGACCCGCCCTGGCCCGGCGAGACCGTGGCCGATCCCGCGCTCGCCAGCTCCGCGACCTAACGGAGGGGACATGGCCACCACACCGCTCGCCGTGCTCGACCTCGTGCCGATCAGCTCGGGCTCCAGCCCGGCCGAGGCGCTGCACAACACCATTGCGCTCGCCCGCGCCACCGAGAGCTTCGGCTACGCCCGGTACTGGTTCGCCGAGCACCATCTCAATCCCGGCGTCGCCGGGACGTCACCCGCCGTCCTCCTGGCCCTCACCGCCGACGCGACCTCGACGATCCGGATCGGCTCCGGTGCGGTCCAGATGGGCCACCGCACCGCGCTGTCCACCGTGGAGGAGTTCGGCCTGATCGACACGCTGCACCCCGGGCGCCTGGACCTGGGTCTCGGCCGGTCCGGTGGCCGGCCGCCGCAATCACCGCAGGATCGCGAGCCCGCCCTGGTCGGCGCCGCGGGGCAGAGCGATGCGGCGGGCAACCGCCGCGCCCCGAACGGGCTGCTGATCCCGCCGAGGTTCTCGCTCGAGAAGCTGCTCCGCTCGCCGCGCCTGAAGATGCAGAAGACGCTGCTGCAGCTTCCCGGCGCCAGCCCGCAGGACTACGGCGAGCAGGTGGCCGACGTCCTCGCCCTGCTCCGCGGCGACTATCGGTCACCCGACGGTGTGCCGGGGCGCGCCATTCCCGGCGAGGGCGCCAACGTCCAGGTGTGGATCCTGGGCAGCAGCGGCGGGCAGAGCGCCAGCGTGGCCGGGGAAAACGGGCTGCGGTTCGCCGCGAACTACCACGTCAGCCCCGCCACCGTGCTCGAGGCCGTGGAGGGGTACCGGGCGGCGTTCCAGCCCTCGGCCGACCTGGACCGGCCGTACGTCAGCGTGTCCGCGGACGTCGTGGTCGCCAAGGACGAGGCAACGGCGCGCGAGCTGGCGACCGGGTACGGGCTCTGGGTGCGCAGCATCCGGTCGGGCGAGGGCGCGATTGCGTTCCCCACCCCGGAGGAGGCGCGGGCGTACTCCTGGGCCACTGAGGACCGCGCCCTGGTCCAGGACCGGGTGGACACCCAGTTCGTCGGGTCTCCCGGGCAGGTTGCCGACAAGCTGGAGCAGCTTCAGGACGCCACCGGCGCGGACGAGCTGATCATCACGACGATCACCCACGACCACGCCGACCGGGTCCGCTCCTACCGTCTGCTCGCCGACGAGTGGCAACGACGGTGAGGGCCGGATGACCGCCTGCGTGATGGAGCCCACCGACCTGCGCCGGGTGTTCGGCGCGTTTCCGACCGGCGTGACCGCGGTCGCGGCGCTGGTCGACGGCGTGCCCACGGGCATCACGGCCAACTCGTTCACCTCCGTGTCGCTGGATCCGCCGATCGTCTCGGTCAGCGTCGCGATCACCTCCACCACGTGGCCGGCCCTGCGCACCGCCGCCCGACTCGGCATCAGCGTCCTTGGTGCACACCAGGAACCGCACGGCCGCTCGCTCAGCCAGCGCCGCAGCGACCGCTTTGGCTCGGTGCGCTGGCGGGCCACAGCCGACGGCGCGGTCATGGTCGAGGGCGCGAGCGCCTGGCTGGACTGCAGCATCGAACGCGAGATCAGGGTCGGTGACCACGACCTGATCCTGCTCCGGGTGCACGCGCTCGACTCCGACCCGGCCGTCCCCCCGCTGATCTTCCACGCCAGCCGGTACCGCAGCCTCAGCGCCTGAGCCGCTCAGGGTGCGACGAGGGTCTTCGAGGTGCCGCAACACGCCGACGATGATGATGTCAGCCCACTCTGAGTAACGAACGGCGACGCCGGGCGAGCAGTGACGCGTGGTTTCCATGATCTGGGTGGATAACGCCTAAACAGAGGTACTTTTTTCACCCAGATCATGGAAATGGCTCTGGCGCGCGAGGGGACGGCGGTGGCGAGGGGTCGGCAAGCGGAAGCCGCTGGACTGTCCGCGGGGTGGCGCAGTCCGGGCACCCGTGAGAACCGGCCCAGCCGGGGTGCTGCGTGCACAAATGGGGGCGCGGTGGGGGACGGCTTTTAGAATCCCGTTCTAGTAGGCTCGGTAACCGGAGCGCGCGACCAGCCTGGGAGGACGCTGTGGCGTGGGACTTCTCGACCGAGCCGGAATTCCAGGAGCAGCTCGACTGGGTCGAGCAGTTCTGCCGCACCGAGATCGAGCCGCTCGACCTGGTGTTCCCCGGTGCGGCCTACTCACGCGACCCGAAGGCCAGGGCGCTCGCGGACCCGCTCAAGCAGCAGGTCAAGGACCGCGGTCTCTGGGCGCTGTTCCTCGATAAGGACCTCGGCGGCCCCGGGTTCGGCCAGCTCAAGCTCGCGCTGCTCAACGAGATCCTGGGCCGCTACCGGTCGGCTCCGGTGATCTTCGGCACGGCCGCGCCGGACACCGGGAACATGGAGATGCTCGCGGCCTACGGCACCGAGGAGCAGAAGCGCCGCTGGCTGTACCCGCTGATGGACCAGGAGATCTTCTCGGCCTACTCGATGACCGAGCCGCAGGGCGGCTCCGATCCCAGCCTGTTCCTCACGCACGCGACAAGGGACGAGGAAGAATGGGTAATCACCGGCGAGAAGTGGTTCACCAGCGCCGGGGCCAGGGCCGACATCATCTTCGTGATGTGCACCAACGGCATGTTCGTGGTGCCGGGGGATGCCCCCGGCGTGGAGATCATGGAGTACCCCGCGCTGCACAACCACATCCGCTACAACGAGGTGCGCGTTCCCGCCGACCACCTGCTGGGGCCCGAGGACGGCGCCAAGGTGCTGGCGCAGCGGCGGCTTGGCGGCGGCAGGATTCACCACGCGATGCGCACCGTGGCGCAGGTCAAGCTGGCCTTCGACATGATGTGCGAGCGCGCGCTCAGCCGCGAGTCGCACGGCAAGACGATCGCTGACCACCAGATGGTGCAGGAAGCGATCGCCGAGTCCTACGCCGAGATCAACATGCTGCGGCTGCTCGTGCTGTGGACCGCGTGGACCATCGACAACTCCAGCACCCGCGAGGCGCGGACCCAGATCGCCGCGTGCAAGTACACCTGCGCGAAGGTGCTGCGCGAGGTGTCCTACCGGGCGCTGCACATCATGGGCTCGCTGGGCACGACCAACCTCACCCCGCTGCAGGCCATGTGGGCCAGCGCGCCGACCATGGCGATCCTCGACGGGGTCGACGAGGTGCACAAGGTAACCGTGGCCCGGAACGTGCTCAGGGGATACCAGCCGCACCCCGGGCTGTGGCCGACCGAGTACATCCCGGCCAAACGCGAGGAGGCGCGCAAGAAGTACGCCAGCCTGCTCGCCGCCGACCCCGACCTCGCCGCGTGGGCCGACCACGCGGCGAGGTACATGGCAAGAGGCCATTGACATGGAGATCAACGGGAAGGTCGCGGTCGTCACCGGCGGCGCGAGCGGCATCGGCCGGGCGCTGTGCCTTGCCCTCGCCGAGCACGGCGCCGCGGGCGTCGTGGTGGCGGACGTCGACGGCGGGGGAGCGGCGGACACCGCGGCGGCCATCGAGGCCGCCGGTCACCCCGCGCTGGCCGTGCGCACCGACATGTCCAAGGAGGACGACGTCAACGCGCTCGTCAGCCGGGCCGAGGACGCGTTCGGGCGCATCGATCTCTTCTGCTCCAACGCCGGCATCATCGTGGACGGCGGCGTCGAGGTCGCCGACGACGCCTGGTCCCGGATCTGGGCGATCAACGTGCAGGCGCACGTGTACGCGGCGCGGGCCCTGCTGCCCGGGATGCTGGCCCGGGCCGAGGGCTACCTGATCATCACCGCATCAGCGGCCGGCCTGCTGACCGAGCTTGGCTCGGCCCCGTACTCGGTGACCAAGCACGCCGCGGTCGGGCTGGCCGAGTGGCTGTCGATCACGTACGGGGACCAGGGCCTGCGCGTGTCGTGCCTGTGCCCGCAGGCGGTGCGCACGAACCTGATCGAAACGAGCCACCGCGAGGTCAGCGACATGCCGCCGGAGCGGGCCGGCCTCGGCACGCCGCAGGCCTCGGTGGACGGCGTGCTCGCCGCCGAAGACGTCGCCGCGTGCGTGATCGAGGCCATCGGCGACGAGCGCTTCCTGATCCTGCCGCACCCCGAGGTGGCCACCTACGAGCAGCGCCGGGCCGGCGACCGGGACCGGTGGCTGCGTGGCATGCGCCGCCTCCAGGCCCGGCTCGCCGGCTCGCGGTAGCCGCCGCACCTACTACGACCAGAACGCGTCGTTCACATAGAGGTCGGCCGGGTAGGTCCAGACCTCGGTGATCTTGCCGTCGCGGACCCGGAACACCTGCACGGCATCGTCCGAGAGTTCCCGGCCGTCCCGCTGTGCGCTGACCGTTGTCAGCGCCACGGCGACGTCATCGTTGGCGACGACGTCGTTCAGCTGGACCCGGATGGTTCCGCCCGATACCTCGAACGTGCGCACCAGCCAGCCCACGACCTCGCCCGTGCCGTGGTACTCCCCGGCGAACGGGCTCTTGCCGGGGTAGTGCCAGCTGATATCCGGGGCGAAGAACTGATTCTGCAGGGCGTCGAGATCACCGCGCCCGAACGCCGCGTAGCCCTCGCGCAGCAAATCCTCGTTTGGATGCGCCATCGGAAACCCCCCAAAGCTGTCGGTCAACCCAACCGCACAATTGCACAATCTTCCCGGGCAGCGCGCCCGTCGGTCAAGGCCGGCCGGGATAGTGTTCGGACCATGACCGCGCAGCCGCAGGCCTCGGCCACCGCAGCGTCGCTGACCGAGTCGGTGATCAGGGAGATGACCAGGCTCGCGCTGCAGCACAACGCGATCAACCTGGCCCAGGGCTTCCCCGACTTCCCGGCCCCGGACGAGATCAAGCAGGCCGCCGTCGCCGCCATCGAGGCGGACCTGAACCAGTACCCGATCACCTGGGGCCAGGAGTCCATCCGCGAGGCGCTCGCGGACAAGTACCGCCAGCACTACGCGATGGTCATCGACCCTGAACGCGACGTGTGCGTGACCTGCGGCGCCACCGAGGCCATGATCGCCGCGATCGTCGGCTGCGTCGACCCTGGCCAGGAAGTGATCGTCTTCGAGCCGTTCTACGAGAACTACGGCGCGGCGACGGCGATCGCCGGCGCCGTGCCGCGTTACGTCACGCTGCGCGAGCCGGGCTGGTCGTTCGACGAGGCCGAGCTGGCCGCCGCCTTCACCAGCCGGACCCGCGCGATCGTGATCAACACACCCGGCAACCCAACCGGCAAGGTGCTGCGCGCCGAGGAGCTGGCCTCGGTGGCGCGGCTGTGCCAGCGGTACGGGGTGCTGGCGATCACCGACGAGATCTACGAGCACATCGTGTACGACGGCGCCCGGCACATCCCGATGGCCACGATCCCGGGCATGGAGGACCGCACGATCACGATCAGCGCGCTGTCCAAGAGCTACGCGGTCACCGGCTGGCGGGTCGGCTGGGCGATCGCGCAGCCCGGCCTGACCGACGCGATCCGCCGGGTACACGACTTCGTCACGGTCGGGGCGCCGACGCCGTTCCAGGAGGCGGGCGCGGTGGCGCTGCGGCTGCCCGACTCCTACTACGACCGGATGGCCGCGGAGTACACCGAGCGCCGCGACCTCATGCTGGACATCCTGGCCGCGGCGGGACTCGAGCCGGCGACCACGCCGGCCGGGGCCTACTACGTCATGTGCGACGCGTCGGTCCTGGGCATGGGCGACGACACCGCCACCGCACGCGCGCTCACCCGCGAGGTCGGTGTGGCCACCGTGCCGGGCTCGTCCTTCTACTCACGGCCCGAGCTGGGCCGCTCCAAGATCCGGTTCTCCTACAGCAAGAAGCTGGCCACGCTGCACGAGGCGGGCAGGCGGCTGGCGCGGTTGTCAGTCGGCCCCGCGTGACCGGCCGGGGAGCGTCGCGTTACGGCCCCGGGCAGGTCGCGTCGGACACACCGCTGGTGCGGGGCTGATGCGACAGCATCTCGGAGTACTGGTCGCTGCCGGCCTTCAGCCCGGCCACCAGCGGTGAGTGGGCCAGCAGGACCGCGCCGGCGACCATGACCAGCAGGGACAGCGCCTCCAGCGGCCCCCACGCGCCGCTGGTCCGCAGGTTGTCACCGAACAGCCCGACGCCGACCAGGATGCTGGCCACGGGGTCGACGAGGACGATCGTGGACTGGGAGGCGACGATCGGGCCCGCGTGAATCGCGTTCTGGGCCAGGAACACCGCGAGCGCGCCGAAACAGGCCAGCGCGTAGGTCTGCCAGTGCCGGTACAGGCCGGTCCAGTCGGAAGCGGCGAACCCGGATACCACCTTCGTGCAGGCCGCGGTGAACGCGAAGCTGATCGACGCCGCGGTCCCGAACATCGCAGCCCGCCACCAGCGCGGGCCGCGCAGTGCCAGCGCGGTCGCGATCACGATGCCCGCGGTGCAGGCCCCGCCGGCCACGAGCCACTCCCACAGCGGCGGGGACAGCGTGCCGTCCACCGGGTCGGCGAAGCACAGGAACCCGGCGAGCCCGGCGGTGACGGCCACCACGCCGACCCACTCGCGGCTGCCCATCGTGAACCCGAACCAGGCGACGAGCACGATGACCAGGAACACCAGCTCGGTGGTCAGGATCGGCTGCACCTCGGACAGCCGGCCCAGGTGCAGGGCCACGGCCTGGAGCAGGAACGAGACGATCATCAGCGCGAACCCGGCGAGCCAGATCCCGCGGCGCACCGCGTAGGTGATCAGGCTGAACCGCAGCGTGGTGGAGGGCGGCGCCGCCTCGATGCCCTTCCGCTGGAACACGCTGGTCAGAGCGTTAGCGAGGGCAGCACCCAAGGCCAAGACGATAACCATGGTCCCCGCTAACCCGACCTCTCCCGCTCGGCCCGCTCCCCGCCTGCCTGCCCGCAGACGCATGTATCATACAGGTATCTTGGCTCAGGATACAGCGACGGAGCTGATCAGCGTAGTGGATAAAAGGCCGGGTGGCGTGGACCCCATCGGGATTATCGAGCTGGAGCTCGTGAAACTCGTCCGCCACCTCGAGACGTTTGGCCGGCGCAGCTCGCTGTACGTGCGCGTGGACCGGGCCGGTTACCTCGCGATGCGGGTGCTGGCTGACCTGGGGCCGGTGAGCACCAACGTGCTGGCCCAGGCCCTGCACCTGGACGCGTCGACGGTCACCAGGCAGATCGCGCCGCTGGAGCGCGCCGGGCTGATCGAGCGGCGCCGCGATCCCTCGGACGGCCGGTCGTCGAGCATCGCGCTGTCCGAGGAGGGCCGGCGCTGCATGCGCGACGTGGAGCAGGAGCGGCGCCGGTGCATCGAGGCGCTGGTCAGCGACTGGGACGGCGCCGATCAGGCCGGCCTGGCGGCCGCGCTGGCCCGGCTCAACTCGTCCCTGGTCGAGAGCGTGGCCGAGGCGGTCCACCGCCCGCAGTGCCAGGGAGCGTAGCCGCGCTCCGCGGCTCCGTCCGGTCACACCAACCTCAGCCGCCACTCGAGCGCTCTCCTGGCCGGTGAGCCAAATGATCTAGGAGGATCGCGTGCGGTATTTGCCGGTAATCCTCCTAGATCACCGAGGAACTTCCACGGAGGCGAGCACCTCGCTGGTGGGGCGCGGGCTGGTGCGCAGGCCCGCGGCGGCGCCCCTGATCAGGCACAGCCCGAGCGTCCGGCGGTCCCGGGACCTGGCGAACGTCCGCGCCCAGCGGCGCAGCGTCGAGCCGCCGTACAGCACCCGCTCGAGCGGGGCCAGCGGCGCCCCTGCCCTGAGCGTCCAGATCTTGTTCCGGACCTCGTAGAAGAAGCGCTGCCCGGGGTCGCTGTCGGTGGCGCCGAAGACCGCGGTCTTGTGCACGACGGTGCTCGCCGGGCAGAGCAGGCCGGTGTTCCCGCGCAGCACCCGGGTGGTGAACTCGAAGTCGTCGTTCCACAGGAAGTAGTCCGCCCGCGGCAGCCCGCGCTCCCGGCAGACGCGCGCGTCGACGAGCACCGACACGAACGACGCGGAGCGGATCGGCAGGCACCCGGCCGCGGCGGCGGCCTCGCGCTCGGCCCGGCCGGCGAACGGCTTGGCCCGCGGGGTGTTCATCGGGTGGGCCCTCCCGTCGGTCCACACCACGCGGCTGGCGACCAGCGCCGGGGGGCGAGACGGATACCCGGGATGGCGCGCCCGCGCTTCGAGCAGGGCCCGCAGCGCGCCCGGCTCCGGCACCGTGTCGTCGTCCATGAGCCAGACGAGGTCGGCGGACTGGTCGAGGGCCAGCGCGATGCCCGAGGCGAACCCGCCGGCGCCGCCGGTGTTGCGGGCCAGCTCGGCCACGTCGACGGACGGGTACTGCTTGCGCACCGCCGCGGCCGAGTCGTCGGCTGAGGCGTTGTCGACCACGATCACGGCATCGGCGGGCCGGGTCTGTGCCTGCACCGCGGCGAGCGCCTCGAGCAGCAGGTCCCGCCGGTTGTAGGTGACCACGACCGCGATCACCCGGGGCGGCGGCTCGCTAGGCATGCTTGCCGACCCGGCGGCGCTCCAGCCTGCGCCACGCGATGATGCGCATCCGGCGCACGACCGGGAAGCGGCTGCTGAGTTCGCGCACCGTCCGCTTCAGCCACGGCGAGGACGCCACCGTCGACTCGACCCTGGCCACGAACCCGCGCTGCCGGTCGGCGTCCGGTTGCGGCCCGGCCGCCGGGTGCGCCTTGTGGTACTGGTTGACGACCAGCGCCGACGCGGCCTGCACCGCGGCCTCGAGCACCAGCTCGGCCGGCTGGTCGGCCGGGCTGGGGGAAGGCTCGGCGGCCGGCAGCGGCCGCAGCTCGCCGAGGCTGCCGATCACGTCGCAGGCGGACTGGCTCAGCGCTTCGACCAGGGCGTCGGCCTGCTTCCCGGCCCATTCCCCGCGCTCGGGGGGAAGCACCAGTCGCCCTTGGCGCGGCCGCGCCGCGAGGGCCCGGTGCGCGAGCGCCTCCTTCACGTTCCACATGTAGAACCAGTCGGGGACCTCTTCGGGCAGCACCTGATTCAGCCGCCGCAGGAACTCGATCTCGGGCAGGCCGAGCGAGGCGTTCGGCCGGGCGCGGCTGATGTCCACGCTGGCCGGGTCGACGCCGAGCAGGGCGGCGAACCGCTCCCACAGCAGCGCGTTGTCCGACCCGCGCGGCGGGACCGTGATCACATGCACTCGCTCCGCCGGCACGTACCGGGCCCAGATGTCGAGGATCGCCAGCGTGTCGTGCACCCGCCAGAACCACCACTGCCGCCGGTCGGCGGAGTACGACTCCCGGTCGATCACGTCCTCGAGCCAGTCCTCGAAGCCCTTGGCGTTGCGGTGCTTCACGGTCTCCTGCCACTCCGCCGGCAGCAGCGTGGCCATGTCCCGCACGGTAAGCACCACGTGCACCTCGGCAGGCTGCAGGGACCGCACCGCGCGCTCGGCCTGCTCGGGGTCTGCCGCTGAGAACAGCTCGTGCGAGATCACCGCGACCCTGGGCGCCTGCTGCGCCTGGCGGGCCAGGATCTCCCATTCGCCGGTCCACGATCCGGCCGGATCCGAGGCCAGCTTGGGGATGCCGCGCAGGTCCTGGCTGGCGCGGTAGTGGTCTTGCGGGTGGTGGCCGGGCAGCACCACGCCCTGCGCGGCGAGCTCGCCGCGGTTGCGCCACATGACGTGCTGCAGGAACGTCGTGCCGGTCTTTGGCTCGCCGATGTGCAGGACCGCTTTGGGCCCGCTACCTGGGGCGTTGCGGGACTCGGTGTCGGCGTGCCTCGCCATCCTGGCAACCTCGCGTCTCGTCGTGATAGCGCTTGGGGGGACTAGGTCGGAACCGGGCGTGGGGGCCTCGAACTGACAGTAATGCCAGCGATCCAACCTAAAGCGATCGTAAAGTAGCGTTCACCAAAAGGTTGGCAACTGTACAAGCTGTGGGCTATGTGCCGTCGACGAGCCTGGCTACATTCGGGCACCGGCCGGGGCCCCTCGTTCTCGGTCCCCGCCTTGTCGCGATGCGCATTCCACCGAACTGACGGAAGGCAGGCCTCGTGCCTATGCATGAGCCCTTCTCGCTCCTGGTCTCGGTCTACGACGGCGACCGCCCGGACTATATCCGGCGGGCGTTGCGCAGCGCGGTCGACGAGCAGACCGTTCGCCCTGACCAGGTGGTGATCGTCCGGGACGGGCCGGTTCGCGACGAGATCGACGGGTGCCTGGAGGATTTCCGGCAGACCAGCGCGGTGCCGGTGTCCTACGTTCCGCTGCCGCGCAACCGTGGCCTGGGACCCGCCCTCGACGAAGGGCTGTCCGCGAGCTGGTTTGACGTGATCGCGCGCATGGACGCGGACGACGTCGCGATGCCGTACCGGTTCGAGGTGGAACTGCCGCTGATCCAGGACGCGGACATCGTCGGGGCCGGCCTGCTCGAGTTCGTTGCCGACACCGATGACATCGTCGGGCAGCGCGTTCCGCCCACTGACCCCAGCCGGATCCGGCGCTTCGCCCGGATGCACGATCCGTTCAACCACCCGACGGTCGTGTACCGGCGGCGCGCCGTGGTCGCGGCGGGCGGCTATGGCGAGTTTCCGCTGATGGAGGACTACGCGCTGTTCGCCAGGATGCTGGAACGCGGGGCACGGGCGGTCAACGTGGCCGAGCCGCTGGTGTACTACCGCGTCGGCCCCGAGGCCTTCAAGCGGCGCGGCGGAACGGGGCTGCTGCGCTCCGAGCTGCGGCTGCAGCGCGAGTTCCGGCGGCGCGGGTTCACCACCCGCGTCGAGTACGTGCGCAACGTGCTGGTTCGCGGCGGGTACCGGCTGATCCCGTGGTGGTGCCGCCGCGCGGTGTACCGGCCGATCGTCGCGCACTACACCGACCGCCCCGAGCTTGATCTCGCCGCGGTGCTGCCGCGCCAGCCCGCCGACGCGCCGCCCGCGCCGCCCGCGCCGGAGTGCGCGCCGGACTGCGAGTACCCGGAGATGCCTGCCGCCCGGTTCTGGCGTGAGCAGCCGCTGCCGGTGGGTTCGTGAACATCGACCTCGCGGTCGTCGGATCCGGCTTCTTCGGCTTGACGGTGGCCGAACGGTGCGCCAGCGACCTGGGCCTGCGCGTCCTGGTCATCGAGCGCCGCGATCACATCGGCGGGAACGCGTACAGCGAGCCGGAGCCGCAGACCGGGATCGAGATCCACCGGTACGGCGCGCACCTGTTCCACACCTCGAACGCCAGGGTCTGGGAGTACGCCAACCGCTTCACGGCGTTCACCGGCTACCAGCACCGGGTGTTCTCGGTCTACAAGGGCCGGGTGTACCCGCTGCCGATCAACCTGGCCACGATCTGCGAGTACTTCGGCTCGGTGATGTCCCCGGACGAGGCGCGGGCGCTGATCGCCGAGCAGTCGGCCGAGGTGTCGGCGGGCAAGGCGGCGAACCTGGAGGAGCAGGCGATCTCGCTGATCGGGCGGCCGCTCTACGAGGCGTTCTTCCGCGGCTACACGTGCAAGCAGTGGCAGACCGACCCCACCGAGCTGCCCGCGGAGATCATCACGCGGCTGCCGGTGCGCTACACGTTCGACAACCGCTACTTCAGTGACACCTTTGAGGGGCTGCCCGTCGACGGTTACACGGCCTGGCTCGAGCGCATGGCCGGCCACCCGAACATCGAGGTGCGGCTGGGCACGGACTTCGCCGGGTTGCGGTCCAGCCTGCTCGGAAATGTCCCGGTCGTGTATACCGGCCCGCTGGATGCTTACTTCGGATACGCTGCGGGCGACCTTGGCTGGCGCACGCTCGATTTCGACGTGGAGGTGCTCCCCACGGCGGACTTTCAGGGGACGCCCGTGATGAACTACGCCGACGAGGATGTGCCGTTCACCCGCATCCACGAGTTCCGGCACTTTCACCCGGAGCGCGACTGGTATCCGAAGGACAAGACAGTGATCATGCGAGAGTACTCGCGCCTCGCCGGCCACGGCGACGAGCCGTACTACCCGATCAACACCGCGGCGGATCGCGCCCGGCTGCTGACCTACCGGGAGATGGCAGAGCGTGAGCCCGGCGTGTTCTTCGGCGGCCGCCTGGGCACCTACAAGTACCTCGACATGCACATGGCGATCGGATCCGCGCTCAGCATGTACTCGGGACAACTGCGCCCGTGGTTCGATGACCGCGGCGCGCGCGCAGGAAAGTCCGGATCATGAACGCGACGCCAGCGGGCCAGTCGCCGCGAACCTTGCAGCGGGTCGTGTTCCCGGGCGACGACCTCGACGTGGTGCCGCTGTTCGTGGAGACCAAGATGGACCGCGGCGCCTCCGAGCTCGCGGCCGAGATGGCCGCCGAGGAGCTCACCGGGCGCAAGGTGACCGGCGGGACCTCCAGCGCGAGCGCCTCGGTCGGCGAGGCGCAGTCGAGCATCCGCTTCGGCGTCGATGTGCCCGCCCACCTGATCGAGGAGGCCGGCCCGCGCCGCAGCGCGGTGATCACCGCGGGCTGCCGGGTCTCGTTCGCCACCTACTTCAACGCGTTCCCGGCCGGCTACTGGCGGCGCTGGACCACCGTCGACGCGGTGACGCTGCGGATCCGCGTGGCCGGTGAGTCGAAGGTCATCCTGTACCGCTCGTCGGCCCGGGGGCACAGCCATCCGATCGAGACCATCAACATCGAATCAGACTACGCGGAGACGATCGAGCGCGCGCTGCCGCTGGCCCCGTTCATCGACGGCGGCTGGTACTGGTTCGACATCGTGGCTGGCCCGCGCGGGACCACGCTGATCGAGGCGGACTGGCTGGCCCTGGCCGAGCCCTCGCCGCCCGGACGGGTCAGCCTCGGCATCACCGCGTTTGGCGCGCCCGACGATCTGGTCCAGAAGCTGCGGGTGCTCGGCGACGCCGCCGACCTTCACCCGCGGCTCGACGCCGTCTACGTGATTGACCATAGTTCCAGAGGAGTGAGTGACTACCCCGGCTTCCAGGACGCGGCCAAGAAGCTCGGCGACCGGGTGCAGGTGATCGCGCAGCCGAACCTGGGCGGATCGGGCGGGTTCTCCCGGGCCATGGACGAGACCGTGCGGGCCGGCAAGAGCGACTACGTGCTGCTCAGCGACGACGACGTCGAGCTCGATCCCGAGGGCATCCTGCGCGCCCTGACCTTCGCCGACCTGGCCCGCAAGCCGACGATCGTCGGCGGCCAGATGTTCAGCCGGTACGAGCGCTCGGTGCTGCACGCGTACGCCGAGGCGGTCGCGCAGCGCCGCTGGTGGTGGGGCAACGCGCCGAACACCAAGAGCCGGCACGATTTCGGCCGCCGCAACCTGCGCAATACCCCATGGCTGCACCGCCGGGCCGACGGCGACTACAACGGCTGGTGGGAGTGCCTGATCCCGGTCCAGGTGATCAAGGAACTCGGCCTCGCGATCCCGGTCTTCATCAAGTGGGACGACGCCGAGTACGGGGTGCGGGCCAGGGACCACGGCTATCCGACCGTGTCGCTGCCCGGCGTGGCCTGCTGGCAGGCGCCGTGGACGGACAAGAACGACGCCCTCGACTGGAACGCCTACTACCACCTGCGCAACCGGCTCGTGGCCGCGCTGCTGCACTCGAAGGAGCCACACGGCGGCCAGCTGATCTCGGAGAGCCTGGAGCGGCAGCTGCAGGCGCTGCTGTCGATGCAGTACTCGACGGTCGCGCTGCGGGCCCTGGCCGTCGAGGACGTGCTGCGCGGCCCGTCGCACCTGCACGCCGAGATCGGCACCAAGCTGGCCTGGCTCCGGGAGTTCCGGCTGCAGTACGCCGACGCCCGCGGCGACGCCGACCTGGACAGTTACCCCCCGCCGCGGCGGCGGCCGCCCGAGGCGGTCAAGGCATCGACCACGCCGACCAACAGGCTCAACCTGCTGACCAAGGCGGCGACGGGGACCGCGCACCAGTTCCGCAGGCCGCGGAAGGGAGCCGCGCAGCGGCCGCAGATGGCGCTCGCGTACCAGGACGCGGGCTGGTGGGTGCTGGTCAAGCTGGACAGCGCGCTGGTGTCGGCCGCCGACGGCATGAGCGCCGCGTGGTACCAGCGCGACCGGCGGCTGTTCCGCGCGCTCGGCGTGCGCAGCGTTCTGGTGCACGCGCGGCTGCGGCGGCGGTGGCCGAAGCTGGCCGCCGAGTACCGCGCCGCGGCCGCGGAGTTCACCTCGCCCGAGCGGTGGCGGGAAACCTTCGCTGCACCGCTCGAGCAACGGGATGGCCGGTCGTGAGCACGGCATCAACCGGACGGCGCGAGCCCGCGCCAGCCGGCCCGGACCGGGGCACCTCCCCGGGGCCGGGCGCCGAAACCCCGGCCGGTGCGCGCTCCCGCCGGGCGGTGGTTGCCAGGTGGCTGCCGGTCGCGGCGGTGATGGCGGTCATGGCGATCCTCGGCGTGTGGGGCCTGTCCAGGCACAACGCCATGGGCAACGACGAGGTGGTGACCCAGTACGCGGCCAGGCTCAGCCTCGGCCAGCTCTTCCACCTGCTCAAGAACATCGATGCCGTGCACGGCCTGTACTACCTGCTGATCCACTGCTGGATAGCGGTCGGCTCCACCCCGGCGACGATCCGCGTCCCGTCGGTGGTCTTCATGACCGTCGCCGCCGGGCTGGTGGTGATCGTCGGCAGGCGGCTGACCGGGTCGGTCTGGGCCGGGCTGTTCGCCGGCCTGATCATGGTGCTGGACCCGGTGATCAGCTTCTACGCGCAGACCGCGCGGTCCTACGCGATGGTGTTCTGCTGCGTGGTGGCCACCACCCTGGCCCTGGTGCGCGCGCTGGAAGCCGAGGACGCGGGATGGACCGGTGCCCAGCTCGGCCGGCGGTGGCTGCTCTACGGCGCCCTGGTCACCCTGGGCGGCTACCTGAACGAGCTGTCCCTGCTGGCGCTGGCCGCGCACGCGGTCACGGTGCTGCTTACCAGGTACGGATGGCGCACGGTCAAGCACTGGGTGGCCAGCGCCGGCATCGGCGGGTTCCTGGTGCTGCCCGTGCTCGTGCTGAGCGTCAAGGAGGACGCCGCCGAGGGCTGGATCACCCCGCCCAGCCTGCACGACATCGGGATCCTGTTCCACGACTACTTCGGAGCGACGAACCTGGTCTCGATATTCATGTTCGCGTTCGCCGTGTTTGCCGTGCTGCCCGCTTCCCGGCTTCCGGCGATCACGGTCCTGCGGCCGCGGCCCGGCGGTCCGCGCGTCGGCCCGGAAGCCGCCTGGTGGAACCGCGGCGGGTTCAGCCTGCCGTCGGTGGCGGCACCGTTGCTGGTGCTCCCCGCTGGCCTGGCGATCGTCGAGTCATGGGTCGGCAAGCCGGTGTATGCCGACCGGTACTTCCTGTACGGCGAGGCGGGCGCCGCCCTGCTGTCCGGTTCCGGCGTGTACCGCATCGGGCAGTGGATCGGGCCCTGGCTCGGACGGCGGCTGGCCGGCATCGGGCCCGGCGACGCCCGCGGCTGGCGGTCGCTGGTCTGGGTGCCCGGTGTGATCGTCTGCGTCTGCGCGCTGGTCCTGCAGCTCGGTGCGCAGCACCGGACCCGCACCCCGCAGAGCCGTGAGTTCGACTACGGCGACCCGGCCTTCTTTATCGGCGCGCACGCCCAGAAGGGCGACGGCGTGCTGTTCTTCAACACGTTCTACCGGAAGATCACCTTCGGCTACCCGCAGGACTTCCGTGACATCACCGACTTCGCGCTGGCGGTGTCACCGGCCCAGTCGGGCACGTACAACGGCGTCAACAAGCCGTTCCCGGAGGTCCGCTCGCTGATGTTCACCTACCGGCGGATCTGGGTGGTCGGCCGGTACCCGTCCGCGCGGGTGCGCTCACCGGCGATCCGGGGCGAGGGCGAGCTGCTGCTGAGCCGGTTCACGCTGCTCGCCGAGCGGCACTTCAAGGGCATCGTGGTCACGCTCTGGCTGCGGCGCTGAGCAGGATCCCCGATGGCCGAGCCGGACAGCACCATCCCGGCACCGGGC
>JASHOI010000453.1 GCA_030041195.1 Streptosporangiaceae bacterium
GCCGCGGTTGCTCCTTTATGCCCGTTCTGGCAATCTTTCGGCCGTGGCCGGCCGCCTCTCCGTTCCGCTGTCGGTGCTCGACCTGTGTCCGGTGCCGACCGGGGAATCCGCTGCCGAGGCGCTGCGCCGGAGCCTCGACCTGGCCCAGCACGCCGAACGCTGGGGTTTCACGCGGTACTGGGTCGCGGAGCACCACAGCATGCCGGGCATCGCCAGCGCGGCGCCGGCGGTCCTGGTCGGCCTCATCGCGTCGGCCACGTCGGCGATCCGGGTCGGCTCGGGCGGGGTGATGCTCCCGAACCACGCGCCGCTCGCCGTGGCCGAGCAGTTCGGGACGCTCGAGGCGGTGCACCCCGGGCGGATCGACCTGGGGATCGGGCGGGCTCCCGGCACGGACCGGGCGACGGCGCGGGCGCTGCGGCGCAGCGCGGAAGGGCTGCCGGCCGCGGACTTCGCCGGCCAGATCGCCGAACTGCGGGCCTACTTCGCCGGCCAGGGAGGCGAGGGCGGCTCGCCCGGCCGGGTCCCCGCCATCCGTGCCATCCCCGCGGAAGGCAGCGAGCCGGCCGTGTGGCTGCTCGGGTCCACCGGTTACAGCGCGGAACTGGCCGGCCGGCTCGGCCTGCGGTTTGCGTTCGCGTACCACTTCAGCGAGGCCAACGCCAGGCCCGCGCTTGCCCTGTACCGCCGGACCTTCACGCCTTCCGCCCGGCTGGCGGAGCCGTACTGCCTGATCAGCGTGTCCGTGCTCTGCGCGGACGACGCCGCGGCGGCCGAGTGGCTGCACGGATCGTCGCGCCTGTCCATGCTGCGTCTTCGCGCGGGGCGTCCTTCCACGCTGCCGAGCCCGGAAGAGGCCGCCGAACGTGATTACTCAGCGGCCGAGCAGACGGTGATCGCGGAGGCAACCGGCTCCGACGTTGTCGGCGACCCCG
Organism: Streptosporangiaceae bacterium; assembly: GCA_030041195.1. Next base: position 936 of record JASHOI010000453.1, read on the forward strand.
CCGGCGTGATCGGGGTGCTTGACCGGCTCATCGCGAGCACCGGCGCCGACGAGCTCATGGTGACGACGAGCACGTTCGGGCACGCCGACCGGCTGGCCAGCTACGAGCTGCTCGCATCAGCCCTGCTGGACTCCGCTGCTGCGGTAGTTCCGGAATAGGTCGTCCATGCCGGACGTCCCGTTCATGCTGGGGTCTCCGCCGAAGGACTGGGGGTTCGGCGGGTTGTTCACCGGCGGCGGTGATACCGACTGCACGCTGTCGGCCGAGCAGATGTCGGCGGGGTCGTAGGACGCGGTGCCCTCGAGCACCTGCAGCAGCGACTCCGACGGCGGGCTGATCGCCGGGCCGATCACGTCCGAACTCGTCGGGATGGCGGACGGCGGCACCGCGAGGCGGCCCGGCACGGGGTACGGGAGCAGGACCTGCCGGAGGTTCAGCGCGTGCCGGTCACGAGCGGTCAGCGGCGCCAGGCCGAAGGTGGACTCGATCAGCGCCAGGCTGGAGCAGTGCTCGAACGGGCCCTCGTGCACCACCCGGTGCGGCCACGCCAGGTTCGTCACGACCAGGCCGGGGACCCGGAAGCCGAGCTGCTTGTAGTTGGGAATCAGCTCGCCGTCGGTGGGGGTGGTGCTGTCGCCGGTGTGGTTCACATCGGCGGGGTTGGTGTCGTCGATGACCTGCGGCGGGCGCACGTGCTCGTAGAAACCGCCCCACTCGTCGAACGTCACGATGAAGACCGTGTCGTCGAGGTAGCCGTTGTCGGCGAGCGCGTGGTAGGCGTCGGCGATGAACCGCTCGCCGAGCCGGATGTCGCCCTGGGGGTGGTCATCCCCGGACGTCCCGGTCGTCTCGTTGTAGAACGCGGGGTCGATGTAGCTCACGTTCGGCAGCGTGCCGTTCTGGCAGGCCGTGACGAACGACGTGCCGGAGGATAGCGCCGCCGTGGCGGCGTTGGCGTCCGAGAACGGATGCATGAACGCCTGGTACTTGAACGTCGCCCCGGGCTCGATCGCCGGGTCGGCCCACAGGGCCAGGAACGGCGCGTCCTGGAAGTAGTAGCCGCCGGTGGGGATGCCGTCGGAGTTCGGGATCGGCGACAGCTGGTCCCAGATGGTCGGCAGCGTCGACGGCACGAACGAGTTGTGGTCCCGGTCGGTCTGGGCCGCGTGCTGGTAGAAGCGGTTCGGGTAGGTCTCGCCGGCGAACGCGCAGAAGTAGCGGTCCAGCGTCGTGTAGTTCTCCGCGAGCGCGCCGATGACCGGCAGGTCGGGCAGTGCCTTGCGGCTCCCGTCGGGGTTGAGGTTGGTGTAGTAGCCGATTGGGAACGTGTTCGCCGCGGCCGGGGTCACGCCCGTCTCCACCTCCCCCGGCCGCCACAGGAAGCCGTTCATCTTGCCGTAGTTGTACTCGACCAGCCAGCCTTCCCAGCTGTGGTCCGGGTCGCTGTACCCGCAGCCCTGGAAGTCCGGGGCGAGCGGGTAGTTCGGGTAGGTGTTGCCGTCGACGATGGACTCGAACGTCAGGTCGTGCCGGCCGTCGGCACCCGGCAGCCAGCTGAGGAAGTGGTCAAACGAGCGGTTCTCCATCATCAGGATGACGATGTGGCGGATGCCCTGCGAGCCGTTGGCGCGAACCGTGCTCGAGGCGTTGGCGACGGCCTGGCCCAGCAGGTCGGTGCCGGTGATGGCGAGGCCGGTCGAGGCGGCCGAGATCTGCAGGAACTTGCGACGGGAAAACATCCAGCAAAGGTACGCCTCATCGGCAGTCCTGACTTCTCCGGCAAGCCGACGATTGCTGAAATTATGGAGAAATTTGCGGGCATCAGGCCAGGGCCAGCGTGATGGCGTGCAAGGCCAGGCCCACGCCGGCGCCAACCACGGTGCCGTTGATGCGGATGAACTGCAGATCCCGGCCCAGCAGGAGCTCCAGCTGGCTTGACGTCTGCTGCGCGTCCCACCGCTGGATCGTTCCCGTGACCAGGCCGGCGAGCTCGTCGTGGAACTGGTCGGTGAGTGCCCTGGCGCCCGAGTCGGCCATGCGCAGCAGCCCGTCCTGGAGGCGGGTGTCTGATCCGAGGCGACGGCCGGCCGCCGCCAGCAGACCGGCGAGCTGGCGGCGCAGCTCAGACTGGGGGTCGAGCGCCTGGCCCCGCAGCGCGTCCTTGGCGTGCTTCCACAGCGACGAGGACCAGTCCCGCAGTTCGGCGCTGCTCAGCATGTCGCGCTTCAAGCGCTCCCCGCGCTCGCGCAGATCCGGCGAGGTCTCCAGGCGGTCCGGGAGACCGGCGAGCCATTGCTCGAACTGACGCCGCGCCTCGTCGTCCGGATTGCTCGCCATGGCCACCAGCCGGAGGCGCAGGCGGGTGTACAGGCGGTCGAACACCCGCCGGTAGACCGCGTCGGGCACCCAGCGCGGTGATTCGCCCTCGAACAGCGCACGGATCTCCGCGTAATGGTCGGCGAGATAGCTGTCGGCGCCGGCCACGATCGCGTTGAACAGCCCGGCGTGGTGGCCTCCGGCGAGGACGACCCGCAGCGCCCGCCCGGCCAGCGGCGCCACCTCCACGCCGTCGATCACCCGGGTCAGCTCGGCGGTGAGCACCCGGTGGACGTCCTCATCGCGAAGCGCCTCGGCCACCGTGACCACCGCATCCGCGGCGTGACCGGCGACGCTGGCGGCGTTGGCCTCGTCGGCCAGCCAGGCAGCAAGCCGGGAAACGAGCCCAGCGGAGCGAATCCGCTCGGCAACGACATCGGCGTTGAGGAAGTTTTCCTGTACGAACTGGCCGAGCGTGGCCGCGAACTGATCCTTGCGCTCCACGATCAGCGCGGTGTGCGGTATCGGCAGGCCTAGGGGGCGGCGGAACAGGGCCGTCACAGCGAACCAGTCAGCGACACCGCCGACCATGGCCGCCTCGGCGCCGGCCTGCACGTAGCCGAGCGCCGTACCGTGAGCGCCGGCCACGGTCACGGCCACGAACACCGCCGTGGCTGCCGCGAGAAAGGCGGTGGCCCGCCGGCGCGCGGAGGCCAGGCGGCGGGCGCGCAGTTCCGGCGACTCACGTTGCGGTGCGGACACCGGTGCAGCCGGCATCGTCGCGGCAGGTTCCATCTGGCGGCCTCCCGGTCAGCCCGCAGCACGGCACGGTGATGCGCAGCCTTCTCAGACGAGCAGTCCTCTCGGCAGATCAGCCTCAGTCTCGCATCTGGGTGATCGCTCGCATTCATGCCCGCAGCGCCCCAGGAGCGGTATTCGCCAGCCCGGTCGGCCCGCGGCAGACGGATGTGCTCTGATGGAGGTGAGGGCTTTTACTCGACTAGATCGGGATGGGCGCCATGGCCGACACGGCAGCGGACAATCAGTCAACCGGAGCCTGGCCGCAGCTCAGTTCCGGGCCACTCATCACCGGCGGGGTCTTCATCGGAGTCGGCGCCGTGGTGGCTCTGGTGGGGCTCGCCATTATCGGCTCTCACGTGGCAGCGGCGACCCGGAGATGGGCCAGCGAGCTGGAGACGCCGCCGGGCGAGCTCGCGAGGCTCAAGTGGGAACAGGCCAAGTCCGCGGCGGCTTCCGGGGCCAACACCTGGCGGACGCACCCGCACGCGCAGGCGCGCCTGGTCCGGCGCAGCAGCTGAGCGCGCCCCGGTGCCTGGCGATCAGGCAGTGCCGCCGACGGTGGCCCGCAGGATTGTTCCTGGCCCGGTCGCGACGACTCCGGCGCACCGGGCCGACAGGTAGGCGGACTCGCCCCTGCGCAGCGTCAGCTCGGCGCCGTCCGGCGCGCTGAGCAGCACCGTGCCGGCGACGCACAGCAGGATCTGCGGCAGCGAATCCGGCAGCTTGATGCCGTCGGCGCCGGGGCGCACGCGGCTGAGCCTGAAGTCATCGACCGGCACCGGGTACGTCTCCTCGCTGCCGTCGCGCTCGGGGCGCAGCACGTGCAGCCGGCTGGGCCGGAAGTCAATGACCCGCAGCAGCTCGGGCACGTTCACCCGCTTGCTGGTCAGGCCGGCCCGCAGCACGTTGTCGGAGGAGGCCATGATCTCGGCGGCGAAGCCGCGCAGGTAGGAGTGCGGGACGCCGGCGGCCACGAACAGCGCGTCGCCCTCCTCGAGCACGCCGTAGTTGAGCAGCAGCGCCACCAGCACCCCCGGGTCACGGGGATAGGCGGCCGCCAGGCCGGCGTACGCCGCGCCGGCCGCGGCCCAGCGCCCGTGGCCCGCCTCCAGGCGCGCGCAGCCGTCCCGGACGGCGGCGATGACCGCGGTGTGGTCGGCCTGCGCGGTGAGGATCTCGGTGACAAGCACCCGCAGGCCGTCTTCGCCCGGCGAGCCGGCCAGCAGCCGGACGTAGCCGGCCAGCCCGGGCACGGCGAGATCCTCGAGCAGCGCGAGCGTGTCGTGCACCGGCCGGAACCCGCACAGCGCCTCGAAGCCGTCGCGCAGCGCGCAGAGCAGCTCGGGCTTGTGGTTGTCGTCCGGGTAGTCGCGCTCGGTCGCACCGCTGCTGACCTCCGCGGCATAGGCGGCCTCGGCGTGCCGCTTGTCCGGGTGCACCTGCAGCGACAGCGGCTCGGCCGCGGCGAGGACCTTGAACAGGAACGGCAGCCGCGCTCCGAAGCGCCGCGACACCGCGGGTCCCAGCTCGCCGGCCGGGTCCTCGGCGATCAGCGCCGGCAGCGGTGTCGCGGTGCCGTCACGGAGCACCGCCGAGGGGGCCGAAGGGTGCGCGCCCATCCACAGTTCCGCCTGCGGACTGCCGTCCGGCGGCAGCCCGAGGAACTCCGGGATGTCCCGGGTGGATCCCCACGCGTAGTTCTGAACGGGATTGTCCAGGCGGTCCATGCGCTGACGTACCTGCTCTCGTTGCCCGGCGCCGGCGTGCTCGCCGCCGCGCGCCCCAACGAAGACTAGCGCCGTGATCAGGATGGCGTCCGCCGCCCGGAACGTGGCGCCGACGGCGATCCTGCGAACGGTGTTGCGCGAGGTGCGGCCGCGCCGCGGCGGCGGGACACAGGCTTGACGCTGATGCGTGAATCGCCTCAGTATCCGGGGAAACAGGGACGAGGCATCGTGATCACGTCCGTGAGACGGAGGATCTGATGACGGAGGAAAGCACTGGCCTGGAATTAGCCCCATCTGTTCACGCGGTTGCCACGGTCGCGGCGGGCGAGGAACGGAAGAAGCTGCGGCGCAGCGTGGGGCGCCTGGACACCGCGTTCCTGATGCTGGCCGCGATCATTGTTCTGGACACGCTCGGCGCGGTGTCGAGTTACGGGGCGCAGGCCTTCACCTGGCTAATCGTGATGATCATCTTTTTCCTGGTCCCCTACGGCCTGCTCACCGCGGAGCTGGGAAGCGCGTTCCCGGAGGAGGGCGGCCCGTACGTCTGGGTCAAACTTGCCTTCGGCCGCGCCGCGGCGGCCGTGGTGTCGGTCATGTACTGGGTGGACAACCCGATCTGGCTGGCCGGGACGCTCGCCGTCACCGCGATGGCCACGTTCAGCACGTTCTTCGTGACGCTGTCGCTGGCCTGGCAGTACGTCTTTGGGCTGATCTTCGTCTGGGCTGGGATCGGCACGGTCATCATGGCGCTGAAGTTCGGAAAGTGGGTGGCCACCGGCGGTGCTGTCGTCCGCGTCGTCTTGATGGCGCTGTTCACGCTCACGGTCGTCTTCTACGCGGTCGGGCACGGGGTGCACGGATTCGGCGGCGGCGCGTTCAAGCCCACGTGGGCCGTGTTCCTGCTGGCGGCGCCCATCCTCATCTTCGACCTGGAGGGCTTCGAGCTGCCGAGCAGCGCATCCGAGGAGCTGAAGAACCCGCGCCGGGACGTGCCGTTCGCCGTGCTGCGCTCCGGGATCGGCACCGTGCTGTTCTACGGCGTGCCCATCTTGGCCATCTTGCTGGTGCTGCGCCCGGCGCAACTGTCCAGCGTCGGCGGCTTCGTCGACGCGATGCAGACCGTCTTCGTCGTCTACGGCGGTCACACGACCGCCTCCGGCACCGTGCTCACCGGCGCAGGCAGGGTCCTCGCCGACGTCTGCGCGATCGGGGTGATCTTCGGGCTGCTGTCGTCGGGCGTGGTCTGGCTCATCGGCTCCGACCGCACCCAGGCGGTCGCGGGGTTCGACGGCGCCGCGCCGCGATGGATGGGGTACTTCTCCAAGCGCCTCGGCACGCCGATCGGCGTGAACCTGCTGTCGGGCGTGGTGTCGACCGGGGTTCTCGTTCTGGCGCTGACGCTGACCAGCGGTAACGCGGCGAAGTACTTCAGTGCCACGCTGGGCCTGGTGATCTCCATGGTCACGGTCACCTATGTGCTGATCTTCCCGGCGGTGATCAGGCTGCGGTACAAATATCCCGACGTGCGCCGTCCGTACCGGATACCGGGCGGCACGATCGGGTTGTGGGTGACCGGGATCCTGACCACGGCCTGGGCCGCCTTCACAACCGTCGCCGTGGTCTACCCGGGCATCGGCACCGCGTCGCCGGATTCCTCACTGCCCAGCGGGTTCGCCGGGCAGCGCCTCCAGTACGAGTTGTCGCAGATTATCCCGCTCGCGGCCATGATCCTCATCGGGCTTATGTTCTACGCGCTGGGCCGGCGCACCCGGCAGCAGTGATCACCTGCCGTTGCAGAAGCAATTTCTGTAGGACAGAATCGCACCAGGCGCTCGACGATCGGCTCTGGTCAGCGCCGGCCGGCCGTCACGGAGGATCGATGCAGTGCTGGACCTGACCGCCATCGTGGCCGACGTGCGGCGTGGCATGATCCCCGCTCACATCTACAACGATCCCGAGGTCTTCGCGCTGGAACGCGAGCGGCTGTTCGCGCACGCGTGGGTCTTCGTGGCGCACGAGTCGGAGATTCCCCAGCCCGGGGATTACGTGGTGCGCCGCGTCCTGGACGACTCGTTCATCGTGGCCAGGGACGAGCACGGCGCGGTACGGGTGATGTTCAACATGTGCCTGCACCGCGGCATGCAGGTGTGCCGGGCGGAGATGGGGAACGCGTCGCATTTCCGGTGTCCCTATCACGCGTGGACCTACCGCAACGACGGGCGCCTGGCCGGGCTGCCCTTCCACGACGAGGCGTACGGCGGCGAGGACGGCTTCGCCCGTCGCGGGCAGGCGCTGCTGCCCGCCCCGGCCATGGACCGCTACAACGGGCTGATCTTCGTCAGCCTCGACCCGGGAGCGCCGCCGCTGCCGGACTGGCTCGGGGACTTTGCGTTCTACCTGGATCTCTACACCCGGCAGAGCCCGGCGCAGGTGGAGCTGCGCGGCCCGCAGCGCTGGCGGGTGCGGGCGAACTGGAAGATCGGCGCGGAGAACTTCGCCGGGGACAGCTATCACACGCCGCACACGCACGCCAGCGTCGTCGACATCGGGCTGTTCCGTGAGCCACGGGCCAGCAAACGCAAGGAAGGCGCGCTCTACGCCGCGGGCCCGGGCGCCGGGACCACCTACAAGCTGCCGCCGGGCGGGTCGTTCGCCGAGCAGTTGCGGTACGTCGGGTACCCGGACGAGATGATCCCGGCGATGGAGTCGTCGTGGTCGCCCGGCCAGCGGGCGCTCGTCGAGGACAGCGGCTTCATGGTGTCGGCGGCCACGCTGTTTCCCAACCTGAGCTTCGTCCACAACTGGCCGCAGATTGACGAGGCCGGCACCGTCGCGCCGTTCATCTCCATCCGGCAGTGGCAGCCGGTGTCCGAGCGGGAGACCGAGGTGCTCTCCTGGTTCGCGGTCGACGCGAGCGCGCCCGAGCGGTTCAAGCAGCGCTCCTACCGGGCGTACCTGATGTGCTTCGGCAGCTCTGGCATGTTCGAGCAGGACGACGTGGAGAACTGGGTCTCGATCACGGACATGGCCGCCGGCACGATGGCCAGGCGGCTGCTGCTGAACAGCCGCATGGGCCTGAGCGCGGCGGACAAGCCGATCAGGCCGCCGCTGGCCGGGTTCGCCGGCCCCGGCACGGCGTACCAGGGATTCGGCGAATTCAACCAGCGGCACTGGCTGGGCATGTGGAGCGATCACCTGGCCGGCGCCGCGGATCAGCTGGCCGGTGCCGCGGACGGCGCCCGGTGACCGGCGAGCGCCCGCTGCGGTACGGGGACCCCGAGCACCAAGCCGCCCATCAGTTCCTGGTGGAAGAGGCCGCGCTGCTCGACGCCGCGGACTACGCGGCCTGGCTGGACCTGCTGTGCGAGGACATCCGGTACGTCATGCCGGTACGGGTGACCACCGCCCGGGGCGCGGGCTTCGACGCGCTCGCCGACATGGGCCACTTCGACGAGGATCTCTACGCGCTGCGCAAGCGGGTGCAGCGGCTGGCCACCGACCACGCCTGGACCGAGGACCCGCCGTCGCGCACCCGTCATTTCGTGTCCAACGTCCGCACGTTCCGCAACGGCGGAGCCGAGCTCAGGGTCGAGTCGTCGCTGCTGCTGTTCCGCAGCCGGGGCGACACCCGGTCCCCGGACCTGCTGTCCGCTGGCCGGACCGACATCCTGCGCCGGACCGGCGACGGCCACCGCCTGGCCCGGCGCCAGATCATGGTGGACGAATCCGTGCTCCGCACCCAGAACCTGGCGGTGTTCCTGTGACCGAGGGCCCAGCGTCAAGCGCGAGCGATCCGGTGATCAAGATCGTGAACGAGTTCACCGAGGTCGAGGTCGGCCGGGTGCTGACCCGGAACGGGATGCGCCTGCGGATCTTCGTGCCGAGCTCGGGGCGTCAGATCCTGCTGTGCCCGCTGGAACTCGAGGCCCTGACCTGGCAGGACCACGAGCTGTTCAGCCGCCTGCTGGCCACGCCGGACGGCCCGTCAGACGATCCGGGCGGCCGGGCGGACGACGCGCGCGGCTCGCCGGACGAGATCACCGGGCGTCGCCCGGGGGCTCCGGGCTGATGGGGTGGCTGGACGGCAAGCGCGCGCTGGTGGCCGGCGCGGGGTCGGGAATCGGCCGCGCGGTCATCGGCGCCTTTGCCGGCGAGGGCGCCGGAGTCGCCGCGCTCGAGGTTGACCCCGCCAAGTGCGCGCGCCTGGCAGCCGAGCTGGCCGGCTGCGTCGTGCACCAGGGCGACGCCACCTCGCTGAGCGATGCACGCGCCGCCGTCGAGGCCGCGCGCGCCTCGCTCGGCGGGCTCGACGTGCTGGTCAGCTGCGTGGGGATATTCGACTTCTACCGGGGGCTGGCGGACCTGGACCCCGGCGACCTCGACGATGCGTTCGACGAGATGTTCCGGGTCAACGTGAAGAGCCAGCTGGCGCTCGTCAAGGCCGGGCTGGACGAGCTGCGCCGGACGTCGGGATCGGTCGTGCTGACCGTGTCGACGTCCGGCTTCTACCCCGGCCGCGGCGGCATCCTGTACGTGGCGTCGAAGTTCGCCGTCCGGGGCTGCGTGGTCGCGCTCGCGCACGAACTGGCGCCGGAGGTCCGGGTGAACGGCGTCGCGCCGGGCGGAACCCTCGGCACGGACCTGGCCGGCCCGGCCAGCCTGGGGCAGGCCCAGCGCCGGCTGGACTCCGGCCCGGCGCGGGCAGCGGACCTGCGCAGCCGGACACCGCTGCAGGTCGCCCTGACCGGCGAAGACCATGCTGGCTGCTACGTGTTCCTGGCGTCGGACCGGGCCCGCGGCATCACCGGCACGGTCGTGCACTCCGACGGCGGCGTCGGGATCCGCTGAGGGCCCAGGTCAGAGCCGGGTCAGCCGGGAGCTTGCCGGCTGAAGAACGGGCCGGACTCCTTGCTGTACAGGAGCACGATCGCGGCCAGCCCAACCAGCCAGATGATCACGCCGACGATCAGGCTCCCGGCGGTGCGCGCGATCGCCAGCGACAGCAGCAGGCTCAGCGTGCTGATCCCGAAGAACACCGCCGAGAGGATCCTGGCCCAGGACAGCCCGCGGCCATTCGCCTGGGCCATCCAGATCCACAGACCGATCGCGATGACGGCGCCGACGATAAGCGGGACGGTCCTGGCCATCTCGGCGGTGTGCACCTGCGCCGCGCTGTAGAGCGGGTGCCTTCTGAGGATGGCTGACCTTAAGTCGCCGCGAGTCAGCACGGCGACGATCAGGGCGACCACCTCCAGGGCCGCACCGGCGTACATGAGCCGGACGGCATTGCGGACCGACGGTGGCTGCTCGGTGCGCTGCGGTTCCTGCGGAGTGTCCCTAACCGGGTACGGCTGGTACATGGCTACTCCCCATATGTTTCCCCTTACCGCCAATATAGCGTTTCATCGCAAACGGGGAGTAATGCCGCGCGCCGCTGCTCCCCGGCACGCGTTACCGCGGATCGTCAGGGCTCGCCGACCGGCACCGACAGGGCGGCGTAGCCCGGCAGGATGTCCTCGGCTTCGATGCGCATCAGGTCGTCGCGGCCCCAGCTGCGATTTTGGTCGGCGGCGAGGCGATGCGCGTGCCGGAGCCGGGCCCGCTCCAGCTCGTTGCGGACGCTGCGCGCGTTCGCGAACAGCGGCTGGTGCATCCGGCGCATGAGGTACTCACGGAACGCCGCCTCTGCTTCGTCAGAGAGGTAGTAGCTGGCCCGCTCCAGCATCAGCCGCCCGATGGCCACGAGCTCATCCAGGTCGTAGTCGGCGAAGTCGAGATGGTGCGCGACGCGGGACCGCAAGCCGGGGTTGGACTGGAAGAAGACATCCATCCGCTCCTTGTAGCCCGCGAGGATCACGATGAACTTGTCGCGCTCGTTCTCCATCACCTGAAGCAGGATCTCGATGGCCTCCTGGCCGAAATCCTTGCTGTTATCCGGCTGGTAGAGCGCGGACGCCTCGTCGATGAACAGCACGCCGCCCATCGCCCGGTCGATGACCCGCCTGGTCTTCGGCGCGGTCTGGCCGACGTACTCGCCGACGAGGTCGTCGCGCATGGCGTGCACAAGCTGGCCCTGTTCCAGGTAGCCGAGCTGGTGCAGCAGATCGGCCATGAGCAGCCCGACCGTCGTCTTGCCGGTGCCCGGGGCGCCCGTGAAGCACATGTGCAGGTTGGGGCGGGGCGCCATCAGGCCGAACCGCTGCCGTACCCGGTCGACGAGAAGCAGCGACCCGATCTCCTCCACCTGCTTCTTCACCGGCACCAGCCCGACCAGTTCCCGCTCGAGCGCGGCGAACACGTCATCGATCGCCGCGGCCTTGCGCTCGGCCGCGAACGTGACCATGGAGTCCGGGGGAAGCTGGGTGCGCCGGCGGGCGGCCTTGCCGCCCTTGCCGCCCTCGCTGCCCGGCGGCTTGCCGATCGTGGGCAGCTTGCCCAGTCCCTGCTGGGACGGCGCGGCCGTGCCGACGACGCGTACCGGTGGCGGGATGGCGTCCAGGCGCACTGCCGGGCCAGCCCGGCCCGACCGGTCGACGTTCTTGTCCGCACCCTTGCTGGGAATGCCGCGCAGGAGCAGGTACATCGCCCCCGTGGCGATCGCCGCAGCGAACAGGATCGCACCGATCGCAAAGATCACGCTGCCACGGCCCCTTTCACGACTGGCCCGGCCTACCAGGCCATCCTGACAGCCCACCGGGCCGTCAGCCAAACGTGCGAGCGATGGCGGCGGCGATTTCGCCCGCGTGGCCGGCGAGAATGAGCCCGTGACCGACCCCGCATCGGGCCCCGCGCTGTCCGCTGGCCAGAAGCAGGCCGCCGAGGCCGTGCTGGCCCGCTCGTGGGGCGAGGGCGCCGAGGTCCGGGCCGCGGAGAAGATCTGGGACCGCGAGCACGTCGTCCGGCTGGAGCTTGCTGACGGCCGCTCGGTGGTGCTGAAGCGCCGCGGAGACCAGGGCCGGGGCTTCGAGACCGAGCTCGCCGCCCTTGAGCTGCTGAACGGCATGCCCGTGCCGGTCGCCCCCCGCCTGCTCGGCGCCGACGCCACGGCGGGCGTCCTGCTCATGGAAGACCTCGGCCAGGGCGTTTCGCTGGCCGATTCGCTGCTGACCGGCGATCGGGAGCACGCCCAGGCCGACCTGATCGCCTACGCGCGGGCGCTGGGATCGATGCACGCCTGGACGATGCGACGGGCCAGCGGCGAGGCCGGCCGCCGGCTGCACCCCGCTCTGCGGCGGGGCCCGAGGTGGCTCACCGAGATCGCGCAGGGCAAGGACCCGTTTCTCGCGGTGGCGGCCCGCCTGGGGCTGCCCATCGAGGGAGTGGCGAGCGAGATAGACCAGATCACCGTCACGCTGCGGGAAGCCGGGAACCTCGGCCTGGTCCATGACGATCCGTGCCCGGACAACGTTCTGCTCCTCGACGGTTCCTGCCGGATCTTTGACTTCGAGGGCTCGGGCTGGGGAGCCGTCGTCCTCGACGCCGGCTACCTGCTGGCACCGTTCCCTAGCTGCTGGTGCTTTGCCGACCTTCCCGCCAAGGTGGCTGCCCCGGCCGTCGATGCCTATCGCGAGACCCTCGACGCCGCCGGGATCGGCCTCGGCACCGACTGGGACGCGGGCGTGGCGGCCGCCCTGGCCGGCTGGATCGTCGCGATGGGACGCGTTATCACCAGGGTGCTCGATGAAGATCGCAAGTGGGGCACCACGACCATGCGGCCCCGGCTGCTGACCTGGTTGCGTAACTTCATCGACCGGGCGGACGCCGGCCAGGCACCGCCCAGGCTGCGGGCTCTTCTCGGCGAGATGCATGATCAGCTTTGGTCGCGCTGGCCGGAGGTTCGCGTGCCCGAGTACCCGGCCCTGGCCCGGCCGGGCTCGGAGCCGGTCCCGGTGCCCGACTGGTGGCCTCCGCGCGGTGGGCAGGAGGTGGATCAGTGAAGGGGGATGGCGAGGTGGGCGGGGACCGGGAAGAGCGAAACCGGGTGCTCGGCTTCCCGGTCAGCGGTCACCCCAACAGGCGGCCGGCCGGAAAGCCGCAGCACCCGTCGCAGGCACCACGCCCGCAGCGCCGGCCGCAGGCCGAAGAGCCGCAGCGGGTCCTCGGTATTCCCGCTGACTGGTTCGAGCCGTTCCTCGACGATGTGCTCCGGCCGCTGCTGCGCCGCCTGCGGGGGAGCAGGGACTAGAGGTCACGGGCGAAGTACAGGGCCGTCTCGCCCGGCAGGATGTGCGGCTCCGGCCGGTACAGGGTCTGGTCCAGGCCGCAAAGCTCGAATCCCATCCGCAGGTAGAACTGCACGGCCGGGTAGTTGATGTTCTGGGTCTCCAGCCATAGGCAGCGCGCGGACGGGCGGCGGGCGGCACGCTGCGCGAGAGCGTCGATGAGCGAGCGTCCCACGCCCCGCCCGCGGCAGCGGGCGGAGACGTAGAGGTGCTCGATCGCGGCGCGGTCATTCCAGGACTCGAACCGCAGCTCGCCGTATCCGACGATCTCGCCGCCGATGCACGCCACGAGCAGGTCATCGCTCAGGTCCAGCGCGGGGCGGGGGTAGGTCTTCGTGACCGGCGGGTCAGCCCGCTCTTCCTCCAGACGGAACGCCAGGCCGGAGCGATGGACACGGTAGATCCGGTCGGTGCAGTACGCGAGATCAACTCGCCCGATCGAATCGAGATCGGCGAGCGAATCCGCCGCCCGGACGGTAACGGCCATGCTCCAGCCTGGCACGGCGGCGAGGCGGCGCGGGGCTCGCTGGTGGCAGACTGGTGCTCAGGCGGCGAAAGTGAGAGACCCGACATGAACGGCCATCTGCTCGCTCTCTACGTGCTCGCTGTGTTCCTGGCCATGATCGCGCCGGGTCCGGACATGATGTTCGTCCTCGCCACCGGCGCCCGCGGCGGGCCGCGAGCCGGGCTGCTGGCCGCGCTTGGGGCGGCCACCAGCGAGATCGTGCAGATCACGGCCGTGGCAGCGGGCCTGTCGGCGCTGTTCGCCGCGGCGCCTGCGGCGTTCACCGCGCTGCGGGCGTGCGGCGCCGCTTACCTGCTGTACCTGGGGGTGCAGGCGCTGCGCAGCGCGCGGCGCGGCGGCGCGGTCCCGGCAGCGGCGGACCGGGCGCCGGTCAGCGGGCGGTACGCGTACCTGCGCGGCTTCCTGACCAATCTGGTGAACCCGAAGATGGTCACGTTCGCGGTCGCGTTTCTGCCGCAGTTCGTCGACCGCAGCCTCGGCCACGTGCCGGCCCAGTTCGCCGTGCTCGGGGTGATTTTCGTCGCGTTCGAGGTGCTGGTCGACGGCACGGTGGGCCTGAGCGCTGGCCGGCTCGGCAGCTGGCTGTCCCGGCGGCGCCGGGCCCGGCAGGCCCTGGATGCCGGCTCGGGCACGATCATGGTCGCGCTGGCCGGCCGGCTGGCCCTCGAGGCCAGGTAGCCGGGCGTCAGAAGACCACGAGTTCCTCGGGGACGGCGCCGGCCAGCTGGTAACCGGCCGGCTCGGCCGGCCGCCCCGCGAACAGCCGCATCAGCGTGGCGCGGCCGGTGACCAGGGTGGCCGGCGCGCGCCCTGGCACGGGCACGCCGAGCCGCAGGACGGCGCCGGGCAGGCTGACCTCGACCAGCGGGACCTTCCGGCGGTAGGCGAAATCGCCAAGCAGAGTGCAGGCATCCTCGAAGCCCTCGCTCTCATAGGCCAGCGGCTCACCGAGCGCATCCCGCACGTCGCCGCCGTGTATCCACTCGCCGAGCGCGATTGGGTCGAGCCTGCCGCCCGCTTCGGCGATCACCGGCCCGGCGCTGGTGTAGCCGCGCTCCAGCTCGGACAGCAGCCGCGGCAGCGTCCACTCGCGCCGCTGCGTCACGTCGATCTCGTTGAGTTCCGGGGTGAAGGCGTGCAGTCGGCCGGTGGCCACCCTGGTCAGGGCGGCGGCGCAATGGGCGAGAACGTCGCGGACCGGCCATCCCGGGCAGGCGGTCGGATTCCCAAAGGCCTCGTCGGGCGCGCGGTGCAGGATCGGCAGCAGCGCGTCATGCTCGGTGCGCAGCAGCCGCTCCGGGCGCTGCGGATCGCGGGCCACCCTGGCGTCATCCGGTCGCGTCTCGGTCACCCGGCCATCTTTTCAGCGCGGGCCCGGCAACGACAGCGATTAAACCGGGCCGCTAAGGGCCGGGAATAAGAAAATCGCGCAGAGCCCGGTAGTACGGCTCGATTGTCGCGATATCCGCGTACTCGTCGGGCCCGTGCTGGCCGTCGCCGCCGACGCCGAAGATGACCGCGTCAATGCCCCGCTGGTAATAGAACCGGCCGTCGGCGGAACCGTGCTTGCGCAGGAAATCGGGCCGGTAGCCCTGGGCGCGCACGGCCCGCTGCAGCTTGCGTACCTCGGGCCGGCCCGGGTCGGCGTGGTGCGGCGGGTCGGCGTGGTCGACGAGCGGCGTGACGCCCGGCTCGCAGAAGGCGGCCAGATACTCGGTGATCTCCTGGACGCTGCGGCCGTTCAGCGCCGTGTCCTCGGGCGGATACCGGATGTCCAGCCACGCCTCGGCCAGCGCCGGGACCTGGTTGCGCGCCCGGTTGGGGGTCTCGATCCTGGCCAGGTTGACGGTGGTGCGCCAGGTCTCCTCGGTCGCCACCGGGTAGGCGGCCAGCACGTTGTCCACGCTGCGCTGCAGCTTGAGCAGGGCGTTGTCGCCGAGCCACGGGTACGCGCCGTGCGCGTTGCGGCCCACGGCGCGCAGGTTCGCGGTGACCATTCCCTTGGAGTCGGTGACGATGCGCAGCCCGCTCTGCTCGCCGATGACGACAAACTCGGCGCTGACGCCGTGCTCGAGCTGGTACCGCGTGCCGTCCCGCCCGCCGACCTCCTCGTCGGTCACCAGCTGCAGCCCGACCGGGTACGGCAGGCCGGCGGCCAGCTCGCGGAACACCAGGGCCTCGGCGAGCGCGGAAACCTTCATGTCGTGCGCGCCCCGCGCGTACAGGCGCCCGCTCTCGCGGCGGGGCCGGAACTGCTCCGCCGGGGCGGGCACGACGTCCAGGTGCGCGTTGAGGATGATCTGGAAGCGGGGCCGCTCGGAGCCGGGGTAGACCAGCGCGCTCGGCTTGCCGCCCGACTCGAACCGCTCGACCGTGTAGCCGGGGCCCACGAAGTCGAGCACCATGCCGAGCGCCCGGTGCAGCTCGGCGGGCCGGTCGGCGGTCGACGGCACGGCAAGCAGCTCGCTGGCCGCGGCGAGGAACGACTCGGTGTCCACCGGATCATCCTCCCCGGCGCCACGTGATCTATGGCGGCCGGTCCGGAGGGCGGCGTCGCGTTCAGGCCACTAGGGCCAATCAAGGCTGAAACCTGATGAAAGCCTTAATACATTATTAAATGCAACGTTTTGCATTGACCGCTGCCGCGCTGAAAAGCCACGATCTGCCCATGGGATGGGCGAATGTGACGATTCTCGCGTCGTCCGGTTACCTTGTCCTCGCCGCAGTGCTCGGGTTCTCCGGCGCGGTCAAGCTCCGGCACCCGCTGGTCTTCGCCGCGGCGATCGAGAGCTACCGGATCCTGCCGCGTCCGCTGGCCAGGCCGGCCGCGGTGGCGATCGCGCTGGCCGAGGCCGGCTGCGCGGCGCTGCTCGTCGCGCCGTGGACCAGGCTGGCCGGCCTGGCGGTCGCGGGCAGCCTGATCGGCGCCTTCCTCGGCGCGATGTCGCTTGCGCTGGCCCGCGGCCAGCGGATCGGCTGCGGCTGCTTCGCCGGGACCGGGGGCCTGGACACCGTGGGCCTGCCGTCGGTACTGCGGGCGGTGCTGCTCGAGACGATCGTGATCACGGCGGCCCTGGCCCGGCGGGCGCCCGCTCCCGCGCTCGGTGTCCAGGTACTCGCGGCAGCGCTGCTGCTCGTGCTCGTGTTCCTGCTGGCCGAGAACGCGCGGTTGGTTGCGGGCCGGCCGGCCACGGCCACGGCCGCGGCGGGAGAACGCGCATGACCGCGCTGTGGACCGTGATTGTGCTGCTGTCCGTCATCGTGGCGGTCGATTCCCTCGCCGTCATCGCGCTGGCCAGGCAGGTCGGCCTGCTGCACCTGCGCGCGGGGCCGCAGGGGGTGGCGCGCCCGCGGCCCCGGCCGGGCCCGGAGCCCGGCAGCAGCCTGCGGCTCGACGTCCCGCCCGGCCTCATCGGCAGGCAGCACGAGCTGATCCTGTACGGGTTCGTCCGGCCCGAGTGCGGAGCCTGCGCCGCGGCGCTGCCGGCCTTCACGGCGGTGGCCGCTGGCCTGCCGGGAAACGAGCGGGCGCTGCTGGTCACCGACCGCGACGAGGCCAGGACCCGGGCGTTCCTGGCCGCGAACGGGGTCAGCCTGCCGCTGCTGACCGGGCCGCAGCTGCTGCGGGCCAACGGCATCCCCGCCACCCCGTACGCGGTGGTGGCCGACCGCATGGGCCGGGTCATCGCCGCGAGCACGGCGAGCAGCGCCGACCAGCTTGCCGCCGTGCTCGGCCAGGCCCGGCAGACCGGGCCGAGCAGGCAGCAACCGGCGCCGGGAGCGGCGCTCTGAGCGGATCGACCAACCACGCCAGGAGGAACGCGATGTCGTTCGACAGCATCACCGAGGCGGCCACGCGCCGGCTGGCCGGCCGGCCCAGCCGCCGCAGGGTCCTCGGCCTGTTCGGCGGTGCCGCGGCCGCCGTCGGGCTTGGCGCGATCGCCTGGCCTTCGCGTGCCGCGGCGCAGGGGACCGCCACGTTCACGTTCGTGAACAACACCGGCCAGACGATCTGGCCCGGCGCGCTCGGCAACGCCGGGCAGGAAGTGCCGAACGGCGGCGGATGGGAGCTCACCGCCGGGCAGAGCCTCACGATCACCGTGCCGGACACCTGGGCGGGCCGGTTCTGGGCGCGCACCTACTGCACGTTCGACGCCTCGGGTCAGGGCTCCTGCGAGACCGGCGACTGCGGCGGCGTGCTGGCCTGCAACGGCGCCGGCGGCGCCCCGAACGTCACGCTCGCCGAGTTCACCCTCGGCGGCGGCACCTCGAGCGACTTCTACGACGTCAGCTTCGTCGACGCGTTCAACGTCCCGGTCACGGTGGCGCCGGTGGGTGGCGCCACCAGCTCGACCGATGCGTACCAGTGCACGACCGCCGGCTGCACGGTCAACCTCAACCCGGACTGCCCCGCCGTGCTGCAGGACACCGACTCCAGCGGCAACATCGTCGCCTGCCTGTCCGCGTGCTCGGAGTTCGACACCCCGCAGTACTGCTGCACCGGAGCGTACGGCTCGCCGTCGGCGTGCAACCCCGACACCTGGCCGGTCGACTACGCCGCCTACTACAAGTCGAGCTGCCCGAACGCCTACAGCTACGCGTTCGACGACCCGACGAGCACGTTCACGTGCTCCGGCGACAGCGGGTACGTGATCACGTTCTGGCCGTTCGGCGCCACGTCCGGGGGGAGCGGGAGCGGCGGCTCAGGCGGGACGGTAAGTGCCCGGTCGACGATCCAGGCGGCCGATTACACCGCCTGCAGCGATACGCAGACCGAGACCACCAGCGACACCGGCGGCGGTTTGGACGTCGGGTGGATACAGAACGGCTCGTGGCTGCAGTACGACGACGTCGACTTCAGCTCCGACGCGTGCACCCAGTTCATCGCCAGGGTGGCGTCGGGCGCGGCGGCCGGGATCAGCGGCCTGGTCGAGGTGCGGCTGGACAGCCTGTCGAACGCGGCGACCGGCAGCTTCGCGGTCGCGAGCACCGGCGGGTGGCAGGACTGGGAGACGGTGCCGGCGAACATCGCGGCCACGACCGGCGTGCACACGGTATACCTGGCCTTCGTCTCCGGGCAGCCCGCCGACTTCGTGAACGTGCACTGGTTCACGTTCTCCTGAACCCCGCCCGCTGCCCGTCAACCGCTTCCGGCACCCGCGCGGGTCTGCGGCCGCGACCATAATCCGGGCAATCCCGACATAAATCTTCATGATCGCCTTAACGGGGTAACGTGTCAGTCCTATTTGCTGACGCGCGTCCCCGCTCTGACAGGGTTCCCTGTTATTTGACCCGCGCGGCGACCGTGAGCACACCAGCCATCCTGCCGCCAGGCTCGGCGACGAACACGGCGTGCCCCGGCTCGGCTGCGGTCTGCAGCGAGTCGGCCACCCAGCCGCGGACCGCCCGGCCCGCCGCCCCCGGGTCGCGCCAGGGCGCGACGCCCTCGGTCAGCCAGGGAGCAAGGGCCAGCACCTGCTCGCGGTCACCGTCGCGGTACGGCCGGACCATGACCCGGGAGGCGGCGTGCCGGAAGCATCGCATACGCCGCTTCTCGGGAAAATGGCCCACGGCGGATCGGCGGGGCGACAGGTGCGCAGGTCAGCCGGCGCGGCAGGTCGGCGGGGTCGCGGGGCCGGTCAGGCCTGTGCTGCGGCTCCGGCAGGCACCATGTTCCGGGACCAGCAGCGCACGATGTCCCGCATCGAGAGCAGCCCGACGACCTCGTAACCGTCGATGACGACGAGGTGGCGGAAGTTCCCGCGGACCATGGCGTCCGCCGCGTGGTCGAGCGTCCACTCCGGCGACGCGAACACCACGTCGCTGGTGCGGTGGTCCGCCACGAGTTCGGCGTCCGGGTCCTGCCCGGCTCCCACCGAGTCGAGGATGTCACGCTCGGTGAGGATGCCGATCCCGGCATGCTCCGAATCGGTCACGACCGCTGCCCCCACGCGCCGCGCTGACATCTGGCGGGATGCCTCGCGGAGGGTATGCGCGGGGCCGAGGGTGAGGACCACATCGCTCATTCCTTCGCGTACGTTCATGGATCGCTCGCTCCCCCCTGCTTGTGCGTTTGTGACAGCCATCTGCCCAGCATCGGCGATCTGGGCGCCCGGGGCAAGACCCGTAGGGGCTGTCAGTCCCCCCGTAGGGGGACCTGGTCCCCGTGGGGGATATCGGTTGCAGCCGGCCCGGCGTTATCGCGCGCAGATGATCAGCACTTCGGCTTGATCTTTGTGAGCGGCCTTTTTCCATGATCGTGGTTGATTAATACCGCAATAAGGTATTCAGCCACCAAGATCATGGAATTCAGCGCGACTTTACCGGCGGGCAATTAGCGTTCCTTGAGGAGGCCGAGCACCTCGCTGTGCAGCCGGCCGTTCGTGCAGACCACGCTGCCGCCGTCGGGCGTGGGCTTTCCGGTCAGGTCGGTGAACGCGCCGCCTGCTTCCTCGACGATGACCTGCAGCGCAGCAAGGTCCCAGAGCGAGACCACCGGCTCGGCGGAGATGTCGACCGCGCCTTCGGCGACCAGCACGTGTGACCAGAAATCGCCGTATGCGCGAGTTCGCCAGACCGCGCGGGCCAGGCTGAGAAACCCGTCAATCCTGTTGTCCCAGTCGGCCAGGTCGGAGTACGAGAACGAGGCATCGTTGAGGCTGGCCACGTCCGAGACCCGGCACGGCGAAGCCTTGGTGAGACTGCGGCCGGTCCAGGCGCCGCCGTCCCTGGCCGCCCACCACCTGCGGCCGAGCGCCGGTGCCGAGACCACCCCGACGGTGACGTCGCCGCTGACCATCAGGCCGATCAGCGTCGCCCAGACCGGCACGCCGCGGACGAAGTTCTTGGTCCCGTCGATCGGGTCGAGCACCCAGCACCGCTTCCCGACGCCGCTCAGGCCGGCCTCTTCGCCGAGCACGGCGTCGCGCGGCCTGGCCCGGCTCAGCACGTGCCGCAGCGACTCCTCGGCGGCCACGTCGGCGTCGGTGACCGGGGTCAGGTCGGGCTTGGACTCGACCCTCAGGTCCAGCGCCCGGAACCGGCGCATGGTGATGTCGTCCGCCGCGTCGGCCAGGACGTGGGCGAAGCGCAGGTCGTCGTCAAATCCCGCCATCGCGGGCAACGGTACCGCCTGGCCCCCTCCCGGGGCCACGGCCGGCCCCTTCGGCTCCGGGTCGCGCCTCCTGGCGAGCCCAACCCCGGCGGCAACAGCGCACGGGCCTGGGGCGGCGGTGTCGTGCGTTCCGGCCGCCGCCACAGGTGTCACAGGGGGCGGCATCGGGGTGCCGGCGGTCGGCAAGCGCGGCGTGCGTCGGCTGCCCTTACCGTTGACCGCATGGACTACACGCATCTCGGACGCACCGGCGTCCTGGTGAGCAGGCTCTGCCTGGGGACGATGAACTTCGGCGCGTTCACCGACGCCGCCGATGCGCACCAGATCATGAGCCGCGCGCTCGACCAGGGGATCAACTTCTTCGACACCGCGAATACTTACGGCCGGCCCCGCGCCGAGGGCGTCACCGAGCAGATCATCGGGGAGTGGATCGGCGCCGGGGCCGGGCGCCGGGACAAGATCGTCCTGGCTACGAAGCTGTACGGCGGCAAGGGGGAGTGGCCGAACGACACCCTCCTGTCGGCCGTGAACATCCGGCGGTCCTGCGAGGACTCGCTGCGGCGGCTGAAGACCGACCACATCGACCTGTACCAGATGCATCACGTGGACCGGGGCACGCCGTGGGACGAGATCTGGGAGGCGATGACGGTCCTGCGCGGCCAGGGCAAGATCATTTACACCGGGTCGTCCAACTTCGCGGGCTGGCAGATCGCCCAGGCGCAGGAGGCGGCCCGCCGTAACGGGTCGTTTGGGCTGGTCAGTGAGCAGTCTCTGTACAACCTGGCGGTGCGCACGGTCGAGCTTGAGGTGCTGCCGGCCTGCCAGGGCTACGGTCTCGGCGTGCTGCCCTGGAGCCCGCTGCACGGCGGCCTGCTGGCGGGGATCCTGCGCAAGCAGGCGGGGTCGGGCCGCAGCGGCGGCGGGCGCGCCGCCGAGGCGCTGGCGGACCTGCGCCCGCAGGTTGAGGCGTACGAGGCGTTCTGCGATGAGATCGGGGAGGACCCGGCGCTGGTCGGCCTGGCCTGGTTGCTGCACCAGCCCGCAGTCACCGCGCCGATCGTGGGGCCGAGCAGCCTGGGCCAGCTCGACGGGGCGCTGCGCGCGATGGAGATCGACCTCGACGACGACGCGCTCGCCAGGCTGGACAAGATCTTCCCGGGCCCTGGCGGTGCGGCGCCCGAGGCGTACGCGTGGTGAGCGCGGCGGCGGTCAGTCCCCGCCGTCGTCGCGGCCCTCGCGGCTGCGCAGCAGCCGCCGCAGCGAGTCCAGCCGGGCGGCCAGGGCGCCGGTGTCATCGTGCTCGCTGACCCAGGCGTCCAGGGCGCAGTCGTCGCCGAGGTGGGAGCAGTTCGGCGGGCAGTTCGCGAGCCCGTCGGCCAGGTCGGGGAAGGCCTGCAGCACCCGGTCCGCCGAGATGTGCCCGAGGCCGAAGCTCCGCAATCCGGGCGTGTCGATGATCCAGCCACCGCCCCGGAGCCGCAGCGCGACCACCGACGATGAGGTGTGGCGGCCGCGCCCGGTGACCGGGCTCACCGTGCCCACGGCCCGTCCTGCGTCCGGGATCAGGGCGTTGACCAGGGTCGACTTGCCCACGCCGGAATGGCCGACGAGAACGCTGATCCGGTCGGCCAGCAGCGCCCGCAGCTCGCCGGTCACGGCTTCGGTCAGCGGCCGGCCGCTGACCAGGTAGCGGATGCCGAGCGGCGCGTAGACCGCGAGGATGTCGTCGGGAGCTGCCAGGTCCGCCTTGGTCAGAATCAGCAGCGGGTCAAGCCCGGCGTCGTAGGCGGCGACCAGGAAGCGGTCGATGAGCCGGGGCCGTGGCGGCGGGTTCGCCAGCGCGGTGACGATCCCGAGCTGGTCGGCGTTGGCCACGATCACGCGCTCTACCGGGTCGGTGTCGTCGGCCGAGCGGCGCAGCACCGACGTGCGGGGCGCAACCCGGACGATGCGGGCCAGCGTTCCCGCATCGCCGGAGACGTCGCCGGCCAGGCTGACCCGGTCCCCGACCACGACGCTGCCGCGGACGAGCTCGCGGGCCTTGATGGCGGTGACCTGATCACCCGCGGCGTCGCCGCTCGTGAGCACGCAGGTGTACCTGCCGCGGTCGACGGCGATCACGAACGCATCGGCCGCGTCCTCGTGAGCTGGCCTGCGCCGGGTGCGCGGCCGCGAGCCCCGCCCGGGGCGCACCCGGACATCGTCCTCGTCGAGGTCGGGACGCCTGGCCGGCCTGCTCAGGGCGACCGCTCCCACATGGCGGACCACATCCTGGTGAAGGCCGGGAACGTCTTCCCGACTGTCGCGGCGTTGCCGACCGCCAGGCCGCCCGGAAGGGCCAGGCCGAGCACGGCGGCGGCCATTACCAGGCGGTGGTCGTCGTGGCTGGCGAAGACGGCCCCGTCAGCCCGCAGCGGGCGTGGCCGGATCTCCAGGCCGTCGTCGTGGTCCCTGACATCCCCGCCGAGCGCGCCGATCTCGGCGGCCAGCGCGGCCAGCCGGTCGCTCTCGTGCGTGCGCATGTGCCCGATGCCGGTGAACACCGACGGAGAATCGGCCAGCGCGGCGAGCGCGGTGAGCACCGGGACGATCTCGCTGACGTCACGCAGGTCCGCGACGAGGCCGCGGATCGTTCCCGCCCCGGTGACCCGCATCCCGTTGCCGGTCATCGAGCAGTCGGCGCCCATCTGGCTGAGGAAGTCCAGGATCTGGCCGGCCGGTTGCAGGCTCCGCCGTGGCCAGCCCGTGATCGTCACGGACCCCCCGGTCACCAGGGCCGCGGCGAGGAACGGCGCGGCGTTGGACAGATCCGGCTCCACCGCCACGGCGGATGGCCGCAGTTCGCCAGGGTGTACCTGCCACAGATCGGGAACCGACGTCCCGCGTCCGGTGATCCACGTCTCCACGTGCGCCCCGGCGTCGCGCAGCATCTGTACCGTCATCGCGATGTGCGGCGCGGAAGGGACCCGGGGGCCCTCGTGGCGCACCTCGGCGCCCTTGTCGTACCGGGGCGCGGCCAGCAGCAGCCCGGAGACGAGCTGCGAGGAGCCGGAGGCGTCCAGCGTGACCGTGCCGCCCCTGATCGAGCCCCGGCCGCGGACGACGAACGGCACGCTGCCGCGGCCGCCATCGTCGATCACCGCGCCGAGGTCCCGGAGGGCCGCGAGCAGCGGGCCGACCGGCCGCTGCGCCGCCCGGGCATCTCCGGTGAACTCAACGTTGGCCGAGGTCAGCACCGCCACCGGCGGAACGAAGCGCAGCACGGTCCCGGCGTTGCCGACGTTGACGACGGCTGCGCCGCCGACCCTGCCCGGGGTCACCCGCCAGACCGCCGGCTCGTCGGGTTCGGCGGCCAGGCCCTCCCCGGGCGCGCCGTCCTCGTCGATCGCCGCTCCGAGCCCGCGCAGCGCCGCGGCCATCAGCCGCGTGTCCCTGGCCCGCAGCGGATTGGTGATCACGGTCGGGCCGTCCGCGAGCGCGGCCAGGATCAGCGCGCGGTTGGTCACCGACTTCGACCCCGGAGGCCGCAGCCGGGCACGCACCGGCCCGGCCGCCGCTGGCGCACGCCAGTCCGGGGCCGGACCGCGTTCCGGATCCGCATCAGGGTGCATGGTGCGAGCGTACTGGCCGGCGTTATCGGTGCGCAGCGCCTGATGAGGGGCGCCTTCGGGACTTGGCGACGATCCGCATGCATGACCGGCGCGAGGCCGGGGAACTGCACCTTGGTCACGAAACTGTTTGACCGGCCGGGCCGAGAAACTTCCGACCGAGGTTTGGCAAACCCGGATGTTGGCTATTAACTGGCACAATCTGTGCTCACCACTGCCGCGGAGAGCACAACTGCGGGGAACCGACTCCCCGCTGACCCCCAAGCGGTCAAGGTGAGGACATGTGTGGCCGGTATGCGTCTGCGCGTAAGCGCATAGAACTCCTGGAGGAGTTCCGCATCGAGCGCGACCGTGTCTCCGAGCCGCTCGAGCCCGATTACAACGTGGCGCCCACGAAGCGGGTCTATTCGGTGGTCACCCGCGACGCCGGCTCCTCGCAGCCCGCTGGCATCGCACGTGAGCTGCGCGTAGTTCGCTGGGGTCTGGTGCCGTTCTGGGCGAAGGATCCCAAGATCGGCAGCCGCCTGATCAACGCCAGAGCCGAGACCGTGGACTCCAAGCCCGCGTTCCGGCACGCGTTCAAGCGCCAGCGGTGCCTGCTGCCCGCTGACGGCTACTACGAGTGGCAGCGCCCGGACGGCAGCAGCGGGGATGAGCCGGGCGGCAGGGGCGGCGGCGGGGGCGGGCTGGGCGGGAGGGCCGGGCCGGGCGGGAGGGCCGGGCCGGGCGGGGCTAAACAGCCGTACTACATCACCAGCGGCGACGGCGGCCCGCTGGCCTTCGCGGGCCTGTACGAACTGTGGCGGGACGCCGCGCTGCCGGACGATCATGACCGCGCATGGCTGTGGACGGCCACGATCATCACCACGAGCGCCCCGGACGAGCTGGGCAAGATCCACGACAGGATGCCGATGGTGATCGAGCCACGCCGCTGGTCGGACTGGCTCGATCCGGCGAACGACGACCCCGCCGACCTGCTGGCCCTGCTGGCTCCCGCGGCCTCCGGCGGGCTGATCTCGTTTCCGGTGTCGACGGCCGTTAATTCGGTCCGGAACAACGGCCCGGAGCTCATCGAGCGCATCGAGTTGGGCGCAGGAGGCCCCGACCGGGGCGCACCCACCGCCGGCTCCCGCAGATCCCGGAGCGCGGCGTCCCAAGGAGCCTCTGGCAGCGTTCCCGACAAGCTGCTGTAACGCCAGAGCCTGAAACCCCGGCCTGGCGGCAATGACGCCAATCGGCGCTGCTGGGCCTTATGCGGATAGGAGGTGGGTATCGGATGGATACCGCCACCGCTCGCAAGCGCCTGGAAGAGATCCGAGGCGAGCTCGAACGGTCCATCGCGGTGCTCAGGGGAGAGGCGGAACAGGACGAGCGCGTCTCGGACTACCCGCAGGACCCTGCCGACGCCGGTGCCAATCTCTCCGAATCGGAGCGCACCCAGGCTGTCCTCCACGTGGCCAGGACGCAGCACTCCCAGGTGCTGGACGCCCTGCACCGTATTGAGGCCGGCACGTACGGGACCTGCGTCGACTGTGGTAACGGGGTTCCCGAAGGCCGGCTCGAGGCGAAACCGGAGGCTGCCCGCTGCGTGAACTGCCAGGCGAAATGGGCCCGGCTCCGGCGGTGAGGACCCGGCTGGAATGAAGCCACGACGGGGCGTGTTGCAACGCGTGTGTCTCTAGTAAGCAGCCCGCCGCGTGACCACACTCCGATCGTGGATGGCGCCTCGATGGTGATGGCGCGCGAGTTCGGCGGGCCCGGCGTTGTATCCTCCGGCCGAGGCAATTGGCAGGGCGGAAGGTGGCCAGGGGGCCGCTCGCAGCCAGAAATCGCGGAGGAGGTGAGTCCGGTCCCAGAGACGCTGGAGGAGCGCAGCGAGCGCTTCGAGCATGATGTCTTGCCGTATCTGGATCAGCTGTATGCGGCGGGGATGCGGATGACCCGGAACCCGGCCGACGCTGAGGACCTGGTGCAGGAGACCTTCGCCAAGGCGTACGCGTCCTTCCATCAGTTCCAGGAGGGGACGAACCTCAAGGCCTGGCTGTTCCGGATCCTCACCAATACGTTCATCAACACCTACCGCAAGCGGCAGCGTGAGCCGCAGCGCGCTGGCAACGAGGAGATCGAGGACTGGCAGCTCGCCAGGGCCGCGTCGCACAGCTCGGCCGGACTGAAGTCCGCGGAGGCCGAGGCGCTCGAGCGGCTCCCGGACTCCGACGTCAAGGAAGCGCTGCAGGCTCTGCCCGAGGAGTTCCG
>JASHOI010000043.1 GCA_030041195.1 Streptosporangiaceae bacterium
GCCCGGCTTCCTCGCCGACGCGGTCATGGCGGCGCTGAGCGCCGCGGTGACGTCGGCGACGCTCGCCGAGCGGCCAGCGACCGCTGCGGCCTTCCGCGCCCGGCAGCGGTCGGACTCGGCCGTACGCCATCTCGCGCTCGCCGCCCGGCGCAGCCTGCCGGTCGCGGGCCAGACCGACTATGCCGCCGCCCTGGCGCGGCTGGCCTGCGGCAGGAACTGCCCCGGCAACTGGGCGTCCGCGCTGCGCAGCATCGCCGACGCCGTCACCCTGCGACGCGCCTTTCTCGAGGAGATTCGATGACCACTGCAACCGCCACCGACCTGCTGCGCCCGCACGCAGAGCAGGACTACGCGCCCGAGCTTGCCGCGCTGACTGCCGCCGACGACCGGCCGCGCCCTCCGTCCTGGCGGATGTCGCCGCAGGCGGTCGTCACCTACCTGCTCGGCGGCGCCCTGCCGGACGGGACCGTGATCACGCCGAAGTACGTCGGGCCGCGGCGGCTCATCGAGGTGGCGGTCGCGACCCTGGCCACCGACCGGGCGCTGCTGCTGCTCGGCGTTCCCGGCACCGCGAAGACCTGGGTGTCGGAGCACCTCGCCGCGGCGGTGTCCGGCGACTCGACGCTGCTGGTGCAGGGCACGTCGGGCACCGCCGAAGAGGCCATCAGGTACGGCTGGAACTACGCCCGCCTGCTGGCCGAGGGACCGAGCCGGGCCGCGCTGGTTCCGTCCCCGGTGATGACCGCGATGGCCGAGGGACGGATCGCCCGGGTGGAGGAGCTGACCCGGATCCCGTCGGACGTGCAGGACGCGCTGATCACGATCCTGTCCGAGAAGACGCTCCCGGTGCCCGAGCTCGGCATCGAGGTGCAGGCCGCCAGGGGGTTCTCGGTCATCGCGACAGCGAACGACCGCGACCGCGGCGTGAACGACCTGTCCTCGGCGCTGCGCCGCCGGTTCAACACCGTGGTGCTGCCGCTGCCGGCCAGCGAGGACGAGGAGGTCGACATCGTCGCCCGCCGGGTCGGGCAGCTCGGCCGCGCCCTCGAGCTGCCCGAGGTGCCGTCGGCGCTCGACGAGATCCGCCGGGTGGTGACGGTGTTCCGGGAGCTGCGTTCGGGCATGACCGCCGACGGCCGGACCACGCTGAAGTCGCCGACCGGGACCATGTCGCCCGCCGAGGCGATCTCGGTGATCACCAGCGGGATCGCGCTGGCGGCGCACTTCGGCGACGGGGTGCTGCGGCCGGCCGACGTGGCCGCCGGCCTGATCGGCGCGGTCATCAAGGACCCGGTCACCGACGCGACAGTGTGGGGCGAGTACCTCGAGGCCGTGGTGCGGGAACGGCACGGCTGGGGTGACTTCTACCGGGCGTGCCGCGAGGTCAGCTAGGAATGTCCGGCAGCGCAGCACGGGTCTCGGTGCTCGGGATCCGGCACCACGGGCCGGGATCGGCCCGCTCCGTCGTGGCCGAGCTGGACCGGCTCAACCCGGCGATCGTGCTGGTCGAAGGGCCGGCCGACGCTGGCGATGTGCTCGCGCTGGCCGCCGACCCCGAGATGGTTCCGCCGGTCGCCCTGCTGGCCTACGCACCAGACGCGCCACGGATTTCAGCGTTCTGGCCCTTCGCGGTGTTTTCCCCGGAATGGCAGGCGCTCACCTGGGCGGCCCGGCACGGGGTGCCGGTCCGGTTCTGCGACCTCCCGGCCGCGGTGCTGCTCCCCGCCCACCTCCCCGACCCCCTACATGGCGGGCCGGACCACGCCGGTGACCCGATCGCGCTGCTCGCCGCCGCGGCCGGCTACGACGACCCGGAACGCTGGTGGGACGGCGTGATCGAGTCGCGGGTTGACGGCAAGCCGGCGTTCGGCGCGCTGACCGAGGCGATGGCCGAGCTGCGGGCCGACGCGGTGAAGCGGGACGGGGAGGTGGGCG
This sequence comes from Streptosporangiaceae bacterium, assembly GCA_030041195.1. The sequence continues at coordinate 1,936 of JASHOI010000043.1, forward strand.
GGGAGGAGCGCGAGCTGCGCCGTGAGGCGCACATGCGCCAGGTGCTGCGCGCCGCGCTCAGGGAGACATCGGGCACGGTCGCGGTGGTGTGCGGCGCCTGGCATGCCCCGGCCCTGGCCGGGAAGCTGCCGCCCGCCTCGGCGGACGCCGCGCTGCTGCGCGGGATCGCCAGGCGCAAGGTGACCCTGACCTGGGTGCCGTGGACGCACTCGCGGCTGGCCACGGCCTCGGGGTACGGAGCCGGGGTCACCTCGCCGGGCTGGTATCACCACCTGTTCACCACGCCGGACCTGACCGTGATCCGGTGGCTGGCCAAGGTCGCCGGGGTGCTGCGGGACCGCGATCTCCCGGTGTCGTCCGCGCACATCATCGAGGCAACCAGGCTCGCCGAGACCCTGGCCGCGCTGCGCGCCCGGCCGCTGGCCGGCCTGGCCGAGGTCAGCGAGGCGACCGAGTCGGTGCTGTGCGAAGGGGACGAGCTCGCTGCCGGGTTCGTCACCCGCGACCTGGTCGTCGGGGAGCTGCTCGGCGCGGTCCCCGGCTCGGCGCCGGCCGTGCCGCTGGAGGCCGACCTGCGGGCCCAGGCGCGGGCCCTGCGGCTGAAGATCGACCCGCTGGAGCAGACGCTCGCGCTCGACCTGCGCACCGACACCGGCCTGGCCCGCTCGGTCCTGCTGCACCGGCTGACCGTGCTCGGCATCGACTGGGGCGCGGTCACCGAGGACCGGGTACGCGGGACCGGCACGTTCCACGAGACCTGGACGCTGCGCTGGCGTCCCGAGCTCGCGGTCGCGATCATCGACGCGGCCCGCTGGGGAAACACCGTCGCCACCGCCGCCGCCGCGAAGATCATCGACACGGCCGCCGGCGCCGCCGAGCTCGCCGCCGCCACCGCGGCGGTGGAAGTCGTCCTGCTCGCGGACCTGCCCGACGCGCTCGGGCCGGTGCTGCGGGCCCTGGACGCGAAGGCCGCGGCCGAGGCCGATGTCGCGCACCTGATGGCGGCGGTTCCGGCCCTGGTCCGCGCGGTCC
>JASHOI010000454.1 GCA_030041195.1 Streptosporangiaceae bacterium
ATCTTCGGCAAGGGCATCGGTGGCGGCTTCGCGCCCCTCGCCGGCGTCGGTGTCTCGGAACGCACCGTCGCCGCGTTCAAGGCTGGTTCCGGCAGGTTCGAGCACAACTTCACCTATGCAGGTCACGCGATTGCGTGCGCTGCGGGGCTCGCCGTCCTGCGGCAGCTGAGGGAACGCCGGCTTGTCGAGCGCGTGGCCGAGCTGGAGGCGAAGCTGTTCACGGCCCTGGACCGGGTCAAGGGCTCGGCTCTGGTCGCGGACGTGCGGGGAAAGGGCTTCCTCGCCGCGGTAGAGCTTGCCGTCCGGCCCGCGCAAGCGGCCGGGCAGCCCGGCACCGCCCAGCTTGTGAGCAACGCCGCGCTCAGCGAAGGGCTGCTGGTGTACCCGTGTGCCTCCAGTCTTCCGGGGATCGGCGACCATCTCCTGCTGGCTCCCGCCTTTGTCATGCCCGAAGACCTGTTCGACGAGATAGGCCAGCGCCTGAGGCGCGCCCTTGACCAGGTCGAAGCCGGGGCTGCCGGGCCATGAACATTGCCTGCCTGATACGGGATGCGGCCCGGAACCACCCTGCGGCCCCGGCACTTCGCGGCGCTGGCTTGGAGATGGATTACCAAGAGATGTGGGCTGCCGCATGCCACCTGGCCAAGGGGCTGCGCCGCGCGGGTGTCGCGCCCGGCGACCGTGTGGCGCTGGTCATGACGAATTGCCCGGAGTTTCTGCTCAGCCTGACCGCATGCCTGGCGGCTGGGTTCGTGGCGGTTCCGGTCAACAGCCAGCTGCACGCGACAGAGCTGTCTTACATACTCGGCCACAGCGATGCGGGGGCAGTGATCTTCACTGCTGACCAGGCTGCGAAGGTGGACGCCGCGACTGCCGGTCTGCCGCGATGTCGGCGGGTCAGTGCCGAATTCGGCCTCCGCGATCTGGCCCGGGCTGGCGAGCGGGATCACGGCTGGACCGGTCTCGCCGACGGCCTTTCGGGCCAGGAACCCGCGTGGCTGTTCTACACCTCGGGAACGACCGGCCGTCCCAAGGGCGCCACGCTGACCCACCACAACCTCGCCGCGATGATCGCGGCGTTCGAGTCTGACGTGGCCGAGCTCAGCGTCCGGGACCGGCTGCTGCATCTGGCACCCCTGTCGCATGGCAGTGGGCTGTACGCCTTGCCGGCCCTCGTCCAATCAGCGGAGAACGTCGTGGCGTCGGCGGGCCGCTTTGACGGCGAGCACGTCGCCCGCGCTCTTGCCGACAGTCAAGCCACGATCGTCCCATTCCTCTCGCCGGTGATGCTTACGCGCTTGGTGCGCGAAAAGAAGGTGGCTAGCCCGCCCAGCCTCCGCTGCGTGGTCTACGGGGGCGCCCCCATCCGGTACCCAGACATCTCGAACGCAGTCCGGGAACTCGGCGCGATCCTTGTGCAGATCTACGGCCAGGGCGAGGCCCCGATGACGATCACCAGCCTGTCGGCGGCAGAGCACCTGAACCTGACGCCTGACACGCTTGTCCCGGCCGGTCGGCCGCGAACCGGTGTGGCGGTCGAACTGACCGACACCGGCGAGGTCAAGGTGCGCGGCGACGTCGTGATGAGCGGGTACTGGCAGGACCCGCAGGCCACGGCAGCTGCCATCCGTGACGGCTGGCTACATACCGGAGACATCGGGCGCCTGGACGGCAGCGGCGTCCTCACCCTGGTCGACCGGGCGAATGACCTCATCATTTCCGGCGGGCTCAACGTCTACCCGAGCGAGGTCGAGGTAGTCCTGCAAAGGCACCCCGCCGTGAGCGAGGCCGTGGTGTTCGCCGTGCCCGATCCGGAATGGGGCGAGATCGTGGCGGCGGCGGTGGTCGTAGAGCCTGGGCAGCGGCTGAGCCAGGCGGAGCTCACGGACTGGTGCAGGGCGCACATGGCCGGCTACAAGAAGCCGCGGGCCGTCGCCTTTGTCGACGCGCTGCCGCGCAACGCTTACGGCAAGGTTCTGCGGCGCACAGCGCAGGCCGCCTTTCAACGAGGCGGCCACGAAGAAAGGCCCTCGTGACATGGCGCCCCGGGTCGGGATCATCGGTGCGGGCGTCTCCGGCCTGAGCGTGGCGATGCATCTGACCCGCTGCGGCATCAGCGACGTCACGGTTTTCGAGATGGCGTTCCCCGCCAGCGGCTCGTCAGGGCTCAGCGTGGGCGACGTGAGCGCGTTGTATGAGACCCCGGCCGACATCGACTGGCGGCTGGAGGCGCTTCGGTTCTTCCAGGAGATCGGCACCGAAGTGGGGCTCACCATGGTCGGCGGGCTCCGCATCGTCTACACCGGAGAGGATCAGCGGCGAGTGGAGGCAGCCGCCGCGCGGTACGCCGAGCGTGGCATGCCAGCCCGGGTGATAACCGCGCTCGAAGCCCGGCAGATGGTCCCCGACCTGCGGGTCGATGACGTCGCTGCCGCGCTGACCACGCCGATGGCCGGGCACCTGGACGGGACCCTGCTCTGCCGCGCGTACCGCAAGCGCGCCGAGGCGGGAGGAGCACGGGTCATCACCTCGGCCCGCATCGTTGACGCCGTGACCGGACCGGGGTCGATCTGGCTTCGCACGCCGGAAGGCAGGCACCGGATGGACGTCGTCGTCAACGCCGCCGGGCCATGGGCCGCGCGCGTCGCGCGGCTGCTAGGAACACACGCCCCGGTTCACAACCACCGGAGCCAGGTCTGCCAAGTTCGCGCGGCCCGGCCGCTGCCCTACGCGATGCCGCAGTTCCAGGACTCGTTCGCCTACGTCGATACCGGCGCCGGTCTCTACGTCCATCCGGATTCCCGGTCGGAGTTCCTCATCGGCGTGCATCGCAACTCGGCGCGTACCCCATCGTGCGACCCAGACCGCTTCCCCAGGTCCGTCGACGAGGATTATCACGGCGATCTGGCGCCAGTGCTGCAGCACCGGTTTCCCGGCCTGGCCGAGCTACGGCTGGTGGGCGGCTGGAGCGGTCTGTACCCGACCAGCCCGGATCTCCGCCCCATCGTCGGTGCCT
>JASHOI010000455.1 GCA_030041195.1 Streptosporangiaceae bacterium
CCGCACCGCGCAGTTCGCGCAGCTCCGCGACCCGTCCGGCCAGCACGCAGCCTCCCGGCTATCTCCCTCCCAGGGTTTCCAGCAGCAACATAACCGACTCGGTGGTCCGCCCGAGGTCGCCGGTGGCCAGCAGGTCGAGCATGGCCCCGCGCAGCAGCGCCAGCACCGCGGTGCGCTCGGCCGCACCCGCCGCGCCGCGCCGCCGCTCCGGCGGCTGCCTGGACTCGAGCAGGCCGAGCCAGTCCCGCACGGTCTGCGCGGCGAAGCCGCCCCACGGCCCGGCCGGGTCCACCAGCGACCTGGCATACGCCTCCACCCACAGCCCGAGCAGCAGGCGGTGCTCCGGGGCCGAAAGCCACTCCCACACCTGACCGGCGGATTCGACCAGGCCGGCGGCGCTTCCGACCTCCCTGAACGCGTCGATCGCCGCCACCTCGTCCGCCCTGGCCCGGTCGAGCAGCGCGCGGATCAGCCCGTCCTTCGAGCCGTACAGGTAAAGGAGCACCCGCGGGCTGGAACCGATGGCCCTGGCCAGCGGGCGCAGCGACATGTCGGCGAGGCCATGGGCGAGCACGTACCGGTAGCCGAGCTCGAGCAGCTCGTCCTGGCGGGCCGAGGTGGGCCGGCTCGTGCCGATCGCCGTCATCGGGGAGCGGCTGACAGCTCGGCGGCCAGGTCGAGCTCGTAGTACTGGCCGGTCACGTCGACCCCGAAGCTGTGCAGCGGCTCCTCGCCCACCAGCGTGAATCCCGCCGCCAGGTAGATGCGCCTGGCGGCCACGAGCGGCTCGTTGGTCCACAGAACTATGCGGCGATATCCCGACGTCCGCGCGAACGCGACGCACTCGGCGACCAGCCGCCTGCCCAGGTCCCGGCCCCGCGCGGCCGGGACGACCAGCAGGGTCCGCAGCTGCGCCGTTTCCGCGTCCTTGGCCACCAGGAACACGCAGCCGGCCCGCTGGCCGTCCAGCTCGGCGATCCAGGCCGCCTCCCGCCGCGGGTCTGGGCCGGCCGCGTAGTCGGCCACGATCCGCGCCACCAGCGCCTCGAACTCGCCGTTGTAGCCGTACTCCGCCGCGTACACCTCGCCGTGCGCCATCACGACCCAGCCCAGGTCCCCGGGGCGCCCCAGCGGCCTGATCGTCGTCTGTCCGGCCACGCCGACCTCCTCGCCACGCACTGACACGACTGTTTCAGTAAGCGAGCATAACTCGCCCGCGGCGTACTGCACCAGTCGTTTCAGTCACGGTCACGCTGGCGTACCGTCCGGCACGCCATCTCCTTGAAAATCGCCAGGTAGCGATTTATGACCGTAGTAACCGGGATAAAGGGGGCTGGCATGGCAGCCGCAAACTCAGCCGCGGGCTCCGCGGGCCTGCACCGAGGGGCCATCGGCCTGCGCGAGGTCCTGTTCCAGGCGGTGACGTCGATGGCGCCGGCCGGCGCCCTGGCCCTGTCGATCTCGCTCGGCGCCACGTACGCGGGCGGCGCGCTGCCGCTGGCTGTGCTGCTCGCCCTCGTCGGCTGTTTGCTGGTGGCCAGCTCGATCGGGCAACTGGCCAGGCACCTGCCGTCGGCGGGCAGCATCTACACGTACCCGGCGGCCGGCATCCATCCCGCAATCGGCTTCCTGGTGGGCTGGGGCTACTCGCTGATCGAGATGCTGATCGGGCCGATCACGATGGTGCTGTTCGGCTACCTGGTGTCGTCGGTCACGCAGGCCGAGTTCGGCTGGCCGTTCACCACCGTGTGGGTGATCTTCATGATCGTCGCGGCGGTCGTGATCGCGGGCCTGAACTTCCGCGGGATCGTGGTCAGCGCGGGCACCGGCACGGTCCTCGGCGCGCTGGAGATCGTGGTCTTCGTGATCCTTGCGGTCTGGCTGATCGTCAAGGCGGGCTCGGGCAACACCGGCTCGGTGTTCAGCCTGCACTACGCCACGATCAAGGGGTACACCGGCTTCTCCGGCGTGGTGGCGGGCTCGATCTACACGATCCTGGCGTTCATCGGCTTCGAGGCCGCGGCGCCGCTTGCCGAGGAGGCGCGCAACCCGCGGCGCACGATCGGCGTCGCGGTCATGACGTCCTGCCTGGTAATCGGGCTGTTCTACGTTCTCGGCACGTACGCGGGCGACGTGTTCTTCGGCCCGGGCAAGTTCGCCAGCTTCGGCGCGCTGAACGGCGGCAGCCCGTGGATCCAGCTGGCCCGCGACGTGTGGGGCATCGGCTGGGTGATCGCGTTCCTGGCCATCCTCAACTCGACGTTCGCCAACGGGAACGCGGGCACGATGGCCACGACGCGGACCTGGTTCGCGATGGCCAGGGTCGGGCTGCTGCCCCGCCCGCTGGCCGCGACCCACTCGCGGTACCGGTCGCCGTACGTCGGGGTGATCGTCCAGTTCGTGCTCACGCTGGCGATCGGGATCCCGCTGGGCGTCCACTTCGGGCCGGTGACCACGTTCGCGCTGCTGGCGACCGTCCTCACCGGGATCATGGTGGCCATCTACATCGTGTTCAACCTGTCCTGCATCATGTACTACCTGCGCTTCCAGCGCTCGGAGTTCAACTGGTTCCTGCACCTGGTGGTGCCGGTCATCGGGATCGTCGCGTTCCTGCCCGTCTGGTTCACCGCGCTCGGCATCGGCAAGTCGGTGCTGAAGTTCGTCTCGCCGCTGACGTACCCGATCAGCGAGACCGGGCTGATCATCGGGATCTGGTACCTGATCGGGCTCGGGGTACTGATCTACTTGTATGCCCGGCACTCCTCGCGGCTGCCGGAGATGCAGCAGGTGTTCGCCGACGAGCCGGTGGCCGCCACGGCGGCCGCACGGGGGGAGGGAGCGTAATGGCGCAGGAGGGGTTCATCGAGGTCCCCGGCGGCCGGGTCTGGTACCGCTCGGTCGGCGAGGGCGGGATACCACTGCTCTGCCTGCACGGCGGGCCCGGGTTCACGCACTACTACCTGGAGCCTCTCGAGACACTGTCGGACCAGCGCCAGGTGATCTTCTACGACCAGCTCGGCTGCGGGCGGTCCGACCGGCCCGGGGACGTCACGTTGTGGACGGTCGAAAGATTCGTCGAGGAGCTCGTCACGGTCCGCGAGGCGCTGGGCCTGGACCGGGTGCACCTGTTCGGCAGTTCCTGGGGCGGGATGCTGGCGCAGCAGTACGTGCTGGACCGCCAGCCCGAGCTGCGGAGCCTGATCCTGTGCGGCAGCCCGGCCAGCATGATCAGGTGGGTGAAGGACTGCGACGAGCTGCTGGCGGCGCAGCCCGCTGAGGTGCGCCGGGTCATCCGCGAGCACGAGGAGCATGGCTTCACCGCCTGCCCCGAGTACCAGGCGGCCATCCTCGGCTTCTACCGCGAGCACGTCTGCCGGCTCTCGCCGTGGCCGGCCGGCCTGGAGCGCTCCTTTGCCGAGGCCGGCTACGCCGTGTACCACACGATGAACGGCCCGAGCGAGTTCACGGTCACCGGCACGCTGAAGAACTGGGACATCATGGACCGGCTGGGCGAGATCACGGTTCCCACGCTGCTCGTCGGCGGCAGGCACGACGAGTGCCGGCCGGCCCACCTGGAGGAGATGCACCGGCGGATCCCCGGGTCCCAGCTGGAGATCATCGAGGACGCGTCGCACCTGTGCTTCGCCGAGCAGCCGGACGAGTTCACCGCGCTGGTGAACGCGTTCCTGGCCAGCGCCGAGTCGCCCTGAGGAGCCGCGCTCAGTAGCCGAGGTCCTTCAGGAACCGGATCATGATCGGCACGCGGACCGGGTTCTCGTCGACGTTCGGCCAGTATCCAGCGACCAGGGGCGCCACGCTCCGGGCCGCCGCGGTGAGCTGGCCGGCGGTGGCGTGATCCCAGTTGGCCTCGGTGCGCCCGATGCCGGCCAGGACCGTCACGCCCCGGCTGGCCTCGCGCACCTGCGCGAGAACCTCGCCGGTCACCGACTCGTATAGCGCCGTGTCGGTCTCCAGCGCCTGGGACTGGAACTCGTACATGTCGCCGGGTGACAGCCACTTGGCGGCCGAGGCGAGGCGGTAACGGACGTACGCCTCGTAGTTGCGCTCGCCGGAGGGAACCGGGTACTGCGGCTTGGAGCCCGGGTACGCCGGGTTTGGCTTGTTGTTGCACAGGTCGAGGCTGGGCGTGAGCACGACGGGGAATCCGAGCTCGTGTGCCTTGCGGCAGAACAGCTCCGCGTAGCTCACCCCGGCGTACGGGTTGCACAGCCAGGCGCCCTTCTCGATTGGCGGGGTGAAGTCCCAGCTCTCGGCGTCGTACTGCACGGCCTGCACCCAGGACGGCAGCCCGTCGGCGATCGCGTCGAGCAGGCCGTCGGTCCCGTTCTGGTACGCCGCGAACTTCAGCACCGCGACGCCGGTGTAGCCGGCGGGTACCGGGCTCTTCGTATCGGTCCCCTCCCCGTGGTAGATCACCGAGAACCAGGTGGTGCCCTGGCCGAACGCGTTCTGCACCACGGCGGGATCGCCGCCCAGGCTGGTGTTGGTCAGGGCGCTGAACGTGCCGTACCGGGGGACGAGCCAGGTCCGGGTGGGAAATCCCCTGCGCGTCATGTCCACGATGCCCTCCCTGACACGTGATCTTGGTGCCGGGGGGCGCGTGCCAGCCTAGTTTCCCCGCGCGCGGCTCGCATGGGGGCTCGCCAAGTGATCTAGGAGGATGGCGTGCAGTATTTGCCCCGGATCCTCCTAGATCTTTAAAAAACCCCTGGTAGCGCCTGTGGCAGACCAAAAAGGGGGAGCAGGCTCGGGTCGCCGAACCGGGTGATCGCGGAGATCCAGTCGCCGGCGAGCGTGAGCACGATCAGCCCCTGGGCGTGCGCGATCGGCGTGTTCGGCTCGCGCACGTAGCAGCCGAACGCGGGCTGGCCGTTGGCCCGCGTGGGCACCAGCCGTGCCGCCTGGGTACCCCACCAGATCTGGCCGCGCAGGAACTCCGCGATCGCCGCGCGGCCGTGGAACTCCCTCGGCTCGGGCGGCGTCGTCATCCGGGCGTCGTCGGTGAGCAGGGCCACGACCCGGTCGGCGTCGGCGCCCTCGAACGCGTCCACGAAGCGCCCGACGACCGCGCGCTCCCGCGGTGAGCGGGGCGGCGGCGCCCGGTGCCGGTCAGGCAGCTGGCGGTCCAGGGTTATCCGGGCGCGCCGCAGGGCGCTGTGCACCGACGCCTCACTCGTGCCGAGCATTTCGGCCACCTCGCCAGCGCGGAACCCCAGCACGTCGCATAGCACCAGGACGGCACGCTGGCGGGGCGGCAGGCGCTGCAGCCCGGCCACGAACGCGAGCGCCAGCGATTCCCGGCTCCCGTAGCGCATCCGCCTGTTCCTCCCCGCGGCGCGGGGTACCGCGCCGCGGGTAAAGACCCCATCCGAGCCCGGAAGTCATCGGCCAGACCGGCCGGGTTCACGAGGCGTTAGCGCTTGCGGCCGACGCCAACCAGGCACCAGAACTGGCTGGGATCGTCGGGCACGTCGTCGGGGGAGTCGGGCCGCCACTCCGGGAGGTAGACCAGGCCGGGCTCCACCAGGTCGAAGCCGTCGAAGAACCGCAGGATCTCCGCGCGGGTGCGGGTATGGATGTCCGTGCCGACGCTGCGGCTGTAGACCGTCTCGGTCGCCTGTGCCAGCGTGGGCCTGCTCTCGCTGGTGAGATGGGAGAGCACCAGGTAGCTTCCGGGCGCGAGCGCGTCGCGCAGCGTGGCCACGATCCGCCACGGGTCCTCGGCGTCGGTGACGAAGTGCAGCACCATCCCGAGCAGCAGCCCCGCCGGCCGGGCCAGGTCGATGAGCCGGCGGACCTCGTGGTCGGCGAGGATCTGCCGCGGCTCACGCAGGTCGGCCTCGACGATCCCGGCGTCGGTGTTGAGGTCCAGCATCGCCAGGGCGTGCGCGACCGCCACCGGGTCGACGTCGACGTAGGCCACCCTGGCGCCCAGGGCGGCCTGCTGGGCGATCTCGTGCACGTTCCCCTCGGTCGGGATGCCCGAGCCGATGTCGAGGAACTGGTGGATGCCCTGCGCGGCCAGGAACCGCACCGCCCGGCCGAGGAACGCCCGGTTGGCCCGTACGCCGGGCCGTGTGTTCGGCTCGACCGCGAGGATCGCCCGGGCGGCGTCCTGGTCGGCCAGGAAGTTGTGGGTACCGCCGAGTAAGTAGTCGTAGACACGGGCCGGATTCGCCCGCTTCGTATCGACTCCGGGCGGAACCCAGCCCGGCTCGTCGGGATTCACGCCTGCACGATATCTCAGGGTATGTCGCGGTCGTGCGTCTTCCGCTCGGCGGGCCTGGGTAGGAAGCTATCTGTCATGCCGGACATCCTCACCCTCTACGCCCAGAGTCAGCCGGACAAGCCCGCGGTCATCGACGACAGGGGCGGCGGCGATGTCACCCGCTGGACCTACCGCGAGCTGGAGGAACACTCCAACCGCCTGGCCAGCGCGCTGCTCTCGCTCGAGATCCGGCCGGACGAGAAGGTCATCTGGTGCGGGCCGAACTCCGCGCCGGTGGTGGCGGCGATCAGCGCCGCCAGGAAGGCCGGCAGCGTCGCGGTGCCGCTGAACTACCGGCTGACCGCGGAGGAGGCGGCCTACGTCATCGGCCACTCCGACGCCACGATCGCGTACGTGGACGCCGAGCAAGCGCCGATGTTCGCGGCCCTGCTCGACCGCGTGGACCGGCTGCGGCACGTGATCGTGTACGGCGGCCCGGCCCCGGACGGGATGCTCGGCGAGGACTTCGTGGCCGGCTCGCCGGCCAGCCCGCCGCCCGAAGCCGACCCGGACGCCGGCGTGGCGACCATGATCTTCACCTCGGGCACCACGGGCAAGCCGAAGGGCGCGCTGCGGCGCACCCGCCCGGGCGAGGCGACCGCGATCGCGCTCATCGGGCTGATCGGCTACACCCCGGACGACGTCTACCTCACCTCGGGCCCGCTCTACCACAGCGGGCCGTGGGGGTTCATGGGCGGCGCCCTGGCCCTGGGGCAGACGATCGTGGTGCAGCGCAAGTTCGACCCGGAAGACTGGCTGCGCCTGGTGCACAGCTACCGGGTCTCGTCCACGTTCGCCGCGCCGGCGCCGATCCGGATGGTGTGCGCGCTGCCTCCCGAGGTGAAGCAGCGCCACGACGTCTCGTCGGTCAAGCGCATGATCGCCAATGCCGCGCCGTGGAGCTACGCGCTGAAGGAGCAGTACCTGGCTTACTTCCCCGAGGACTCGCTCTGGGAGGTATACGGGTCGACCGAGCTGGGCGTGAACTGCGTGCTCGAGCCCAAGGACCAGCGGCGCAAGCCAGGGTCGTGCGGCAAGCCGGCGCCGGGCGTGGAGATCCGGCTGTTCGACGCCGACGGGCACGAGGTGACCGGCACCGGGCCGGACCACACCGGCGAGCTGTTCGTCCGCTCGACCGGCGTCTTCAGCGAGTACTACAAGCAGCAGGACAGCTACGACAGTGCCCGGCGCGGCAGCTTCCACACGGTCGGGGATATCGCCTACCGCGACGACGAGGGCTACTACTACATCTGCGACCGGAAGAACGACATGATCATCTCCGGCGGGATGAACATCTACCCGGCCGAGATCGAGGCCGCCCTCGAGCAGCACCCGGCGATCTACGAGGCCGCGGTGTTCGGGATCCCCTCTGCGGACTGGGGCGAGGCGGTGCACGCCACGGTCGTGCGCCGCCCCGGAGCCGAGCTGTCGGCCGCCGACGTGATGGCGTTCAGCCGGGAGCACCTGGCCGGCTACAAGACGCCGAGGTCGGTGGACTTCATCGGCGAGCTGCCGCGTACCGGCTCGGGCAAGGTGCTGAAAAGGGTGCTGCGCGCCCCGTTCTGGGCCGCGGAGAGCCGCCAGGTCTCCTGAGGCCGGGGGCGCTCCCCGGTCGCCCAATGGGAATATCCGTGACATGCCGTTTGGCCCCGGCGGGGCGTCGTGAGCAGGCTGCAGGCCCTGCAGCAGGACGCCGACCGCCTGCAGCAGCGCCACGCCTGGCTGGCGTTCCCGCTCGCCGCCTGGCGGAAGTTCTCCGACGACCAGGCGGGGCATCTGGCCGCGCTGATCGCCTACTACGCGTTTGTGTCGCTTTTCCCGCTGTTCCTGGCGCTGGTCACGATCCTGGACCTGGTGCTGGCCAGCCACGAGGCCTTCCGCGAGCACATCGTCAGCTCCGCGCTGGCCAGCTACCCGGTGATCGGGCCGCAGCTGAAAAGCAACGTGCACGCGCTGAGCTCGACCGGGCCGGCTCTCGCGGTCGGGCTGATCGGCACCCTGTTCGGGGCCCGCGGGCTGGCGATGGCCACGCAGAACGCGCTGAACGCGGCCTGGGCCGTGCCGTTTCACCGGCGGCCCAGGTTCGGCCAGTCGATGCTGCGCAGCGCCGGGCTGATCGCGATCGTGGGGCCGTGCGAGCTGGCCACGCTGGTGCTGTCCGGCCTGTCCGCCGGCGCCGGTCACGTGCTCGGCAGCGTGGCCGCGCGGGCCGCCGCGATCGCGATCTCGCTGGTGCTCAACGTGGGCGTGTTCTGGCTCGCGTTCCGGCTGGCCACGGCGTCCAAGGTGCGCGCGCGGTCGCTGCTGCTCGGCGCGGTGATCGCGGCCACCGCCTGGCAGGCGCTGCAGGTCGCCGGCGGGTACCTGGTATCGCACCAGCTGGCCAGGTACTCGGCCCTCTACGGGGTGTTCGCGGTCGTGCTCGGGCTGCTGGCCTGGCTGTTCCTGCAGGCGCAGATCACCATGTACGCCGTGGAGATCAACGTGGTCAAGGCGTACCGGCTCTGGCCCCGGAGCGTGATCCGGCCCCGGTTCGTGCCGCCGGACCGGCTCACCGAGGCCGACGTGCGGGCGTACCGGATGTACGCGCGGGCCGAGCAGCGCATGCCGGGTCTCCGCGTCGAGGTCGAGGAACCCGCCGAGGCCGAGCCCGAGGCGCCCGGCGAGCAAGACCCATAGCGGCCTAGGTCTGCGGCAGCCCCGGGCACGGCCGCAGGCCCGGCTCGCCGGCCGGCCTGATCTCCTGCAGCCGGTCGATCCTGGCCACCGACGGGAACAAGCGTCTCCAGCTCAGGGCGATCGCAAGCGTGATCACCCCGCCGCCCACCACCGCAGGAACGGTGCCGACGAGCGAAGCGGCCAGCCCAGACTCGAACGCCCCGAGCTGGTTGGAGGCGCTGATGAACACCATCTCCACCGCGGACACCCGGCCGCGGAGCCGGTCCGGCGTTGCCAGCGCGACCGTGGTGGTCCGGATGTTCACGCTGAACATGTCAGCGAAGCCGCTGATCGCGAGCATGACCAGGGAGAGCACGAACACCCGGGACAGGCCGAAGACGATGATGCTCCCGCCGAACAGCGCGACCACCAGCAGCAGCCTGCGCCCGGCCCGGCGCACCAGCGGCCGGCGGGTCAGCAGCGCGGCCGCGAGCA
>JASHOI010000456.1 GCA_030041195.1 Streptosporangiaceae bacterium
CCGCCGCAGCCGGGACCGCAGCGTGGCCGCGATCCCGGCCAGCCCTTCGGGGTCGACCAGCAGCACCACGGTGATCAGCGCACCCTCGACGAGCAGGATGTTGACGCTGACCCACTCGCTGGCCCCGGACACGTACTGGACCGCGAGCGCCCCGACGACCGCCCCGAGGATGCTGCGGCGCCCGCCGACGAACAGCATGATCAGCAGGGACAGCTCGGCCGCCGAGCCGACCAGCGTGGCCGGCACGAACAGCTGGGTTCCCGCGTACACCGCGCCGCCGAGCGCCGCGAACATGGAGCCGAGCACGAACAGCTCCAGCTTGCGGCGCGGGGTCGCGATCCCCATGGCCGCGGCGGTGCGCTCGTCGACGCCGAGCGCGTACAGTTCCAGGCCGATGTCGGAGTGCAGGATCCGGCTGGCGACGAACACCACGACGCCCAGGGCCAGGACCGTGACCACGCCGTCGCCCACGGCGATCGCCTCCGGCGAGCTCGCCTGCCACAGGTTGCCGGACAGCGGCATGCCCACCGAGCCGCCCAGATAGCCCGCCGAGCTGACGTACCCGGTGGCGATCAGCGGCAGCATGATCGTCGCCACCGCCAGCGCGAGCCCCGAGGCGCGGGTGACCACCGAACCGAGCAGCAGCGCCACCAGGCCGCTGGCGACCATGACGATCGGCGCGGCCAGCAGGGTCGGCATGCTCAGGTGGGTGTTGAGCATCGCCGCGCCGTACGCGCCGAGGCCCATGAACACCGACTGGCTGAACGCGATCTGCTGGCTGAAGCCGATCTGCACGGCCATCCCGGTGGTCACGATCGCGTACGTGAACGCCAGGACCAGGACGCTTCCGACGTACTGCTGGCCGAACGCCGCGACGACGATCAGGCCCACGACCACGACCAGGCCGGTCTCGGCGGCCGGGGTTGTCTGCGTCGTCATCGCCGGCCCCGGCTCAGTTGCTGACCGCTGACTCGAAGCCCATGGCCCGCGGCCGGGCCAGGACCAGAGCGGCGAGGATCGCGTACATCACCGTGTCGCCGTACTCCGCGCTGACGTACCCGCCGAGCAGCGCCTCGAGCACGCCGATCACGAGCCCGGCCACCAGGGCCCGGCCCGGGTTGCGGAACCCGCCGTAGGCAGCGGCGATGAACCCGGTGAGGCTGATCACCGCGCCGGAGATGTAGGTGTATCCGGTGATCGGCGATTCCACGATCCCGAAGATGCCGGCCAGCACCGCGGTGATCACGAAGATGCTCCGGCGGTACTTCCTGGTGTCGATGCCGACGATGCGGGCTCCGAGGTAGTTCTCGCCCGACGCCTCGATCGCCTTGCCGCTCAGCGTGTGCCGGATGTAGAACGCGAACATCCCGCCGCTCAGCACCGCGCAGGCCAGCACCAGGATCCCGGCGCGCTCGATGTTCAGCCCGCCGCCCAGGCTGAGCGAGTTTCCGGGCCACAACGCGGGGGCCGCGTGCACGTTGGTGCCGAACAGGATCTGGGCGACGCCCTCGATAAAGAACGACAGGGCGAATGTGAAGAAGAACGTGACCACGATGCCCTCGTGCCGGCGCAGCCGGTCCTGGGCCAGGCTGAGCACCACCCGGTCGTAGCAGTAACCGAACGCCGCGACCCCGGCCAGCGTGCCGAGGATGGCCACCGGCAGCGGCCAGTTCTCGACGCGGCACAGGTAGTCGACGCCGAGCGCGCCGGTCATCGCGAAGTCGCCGACGGCGAGGTTCAGGATGTTGCACACCCGGTACCAGACGGCGACGCAGACCGCGAACACCGCGTAGATCGACCCGGTCACGATGCCGGCGATGAGCAGGTTGCCGAACTTCATCATGGCGCCGCCCCCGCTCCCGGCAGGCCGGAGGCCGGGCCGGCCGGCCGGACCACGCCGTTGCGGACCTCGACCCGCCGGTCGCAGATCTGCAGCGCGCGCCGCGGCGCCTCCTCGACGACGATCAGCGTGGTTCCGGCCCGGTGCACCTCGGCCAGCGCCTCGTACACCCGCTTGCTGATCGCCTCGGCCAGCCCCAGGCAGGGCTCGTCCACGGCCAGGATCTTCGGGTTCGCGGCCAGGCCGCGGGCGATCGCCACCATCTGCTGCTGGCCGCCGGACAGGGTGCCCGCGGCCTGCCGCAGGTGCGACCGCAGGTCGGGGAAGAGATCGAGGGCCCGGCCGTAGGCGTCGGACCGGCGGGCCTTCCTGGCGCTGCGGGTCCAGCTGTAGCAGCCGAGCACGACGTTGTCGGCGGCGGACAGGTTCGGGTAGAGCTGCCGCCGCTCCGGGACCAGGGTGAGGCCCCGGCGCGCGACCCACATCACGTCCCCGGCCGGCGCCGGCGCGCCGAAGATCGTGACCTCGCCGCGCCGCCTGGCCAGCCCGACGATCCCCATCAGCAGGCTGCTCTTGCCGTTGCCGTTCGGCCCGACGACCGCGACCGACTCGCCCTGGCCGATGCTGAACGTGGCGTCGTGCACGGCCACCAGGTCGCCGTAGCAAACCGACATCCCGCGCACCTGCAGTGCAGTGTCGTGCCCCTCGCTCACTGCGGGCCCCGCTCGATGAGCACGGCGCCCTCCGGGAGCGGGCGGACCAGTCGCTGGTAGATCCGCAGCCAGCCCTTCTCGCCGGACGGGGGTGCCTGCGCCAGGCTGGCGCGGCGTTCGGCGAGCTCCGCGGCCGGCACGTCGAGGTCGGCGACCCGGCCGGCCACGTCGATGCGGATCCGGTCGCCGCGGCGCACCAGCGCGAGCGGTCCGCCCGCCGCGGCCTCCGGGGACACCTCGCCGACCACGATGCCCTTGTTGACCAGGCCGGACAGCTGGCCGTCGGTGACCACGGCCACCTTCCCGGTCAGGCCGGCCCCGTCCAGCGCGAACACCAGCTGGGACGCCATGCCCATGCCCGGGCTGCCGGTGGGGCCCTGCCCGCGCAGCACCACGACGTCGCCGCTGGCCACGTCGCCGCCGCGGACCGCCTGCAGGGCCTGGTCCGGCGAGTCGTAGACCACCGCGGGCCCGGCGAACTCCAGCCTCCGGTCGTCGGCGACGGCCAGCTTGACGATCCCGCCGGCCGGGGCGAGGCTGCCGCGGATCAGCACGATCGTGGGCCTGCGCCCGAGCGCCCGGCCGACCGGGCGGATGATCTCCTCGTCGGCGACCGTGACGCCGGCCAGGTTCTGCCCGACGGTGCGCCCGGTGAGCGTGATCGCGCCGGTGCGCAGCAGCCCCTCGAGCTGCTTCATCACCGCCCGGCAGCCGCCGGCGTCCTCGAGCTCCTCGATCGAGTACTCGCCGTTCGGCCTGATCGCGGTCAGCAGCGGCACCTCGTCGGCCAGCCGCTCGAACAGCCGGTACACGTCCACGTCGCATTCCGCCTCGGCGGCGACCGCCTGCAGGTGCTTGACCGAGTTGATCGAGCCGCTCACCGAGAGAATCGTGATCACCGCGTTGGCGAACGCGTCCGGGGTCAGGATGTCCCTGGGCCGCAGGTCCTCGCCGACCATCGCCACGATGCGGGACGACGCCTGCTCCAGCGCGTCCCACATCCGCGCGGCGTTCGCCCGGACCGGCGTGGAGCCGGGCAGCGCCATGCCGAGTGCCTCGCACGCCATGTGCATCGTGTTCGCGGTGCCGACGCCGGGGCACACACCGGGCCCGAGGATCGCGTTCTCGCTCATCTCGGTCAGCTCCGGCAGCGTGACCTGCCCGTTGGCCACGTGCCCGGCGGCCAGGAACACGTCCTCGATGTCGCAGTGCCGGCCCTGGTAGCTGCCGCTCGGCTGGTAGCCGCAGGCCACGATGACCGTCGGGATGTTCAGCCGGCCGGCGGCCATCAGCTGCCCGGGTGCGGTCTTGTCGCAGGACGCCAGGCAGAGCATGCCGTCGAGCAGCGCCCCCTCGACCGCCACCTCGATGTCGTTCACGATGAGGTCGCGCGCGGACAGGATGTACCCGCCGCGGTGCCCGGCGCTGGTAATGAAGTCGCTCGGCGCGGCCGTGCGCACCTCGAACGCCACGCCGCCGGCCCGCTCGATGGCCCGCTTGGCCCGCCTGGCGATCTCGTCCAGGTGGCTGAAGCAGATCGCCAGCGCGGATGACGAGTTCACGATCGCGATCTTGGGCTTGGCCATGTCCTCGTCGGTGAGGCCGAGCGCGCGCCACTGCGCGCGGCGGGTGGCCCACCGCGAGGTGCCCTCGTCGAGGTTGCTCCGCAGCCTGACGGCCATGGCTCAGCTCCGTCCTGGTGGTCGCGTCGGGCTCACCTCCACGACGCCGGCGTCGGCGTCGATGCGCACCCAGTCCCCGGTCTTGATCAGCTCGCACGGGTCCCGGTCCAGGCCGGTGACGGCGGGAACCCGGGTCACCACGGCGCCCAAGGCCGCCTTGGTGCTCACCCGGGCGAAGATCATGCCGATCGGCGCGGTCCCCATCAGCCGGGTGCTCTGGAAGAACCCGGACCACCCCGACGAGCCCTTGGCGCTGGGGAACACCAGGATCTTGCCGGTGAAGCACTGCCCGAACAGCTCGTGCCGCGGCTCGATGATCACGCCGCGCGCCGGGTCGATCCCGCCCCAGCCCGAGATCGGCTCGTGCGACACCAGCGCCTCGCCTTCGGCGGTGCCGGGGACGACCGCCCGGCCGCGGATGGTGATCACCGCAGGCCCCCGCGCCAGCGGCCGGTCACGGCCGCGTCGACGCACTCGTCGAGGGTGCCGAACCAGGCCTCGATGCCCAAGATCGCGGGCAGGTAGTGCGCCTGCTTCGCCGAGTCCGTCGCGAACACCCTGGTGCCCTCCGGGGCGACCCGGGACATCGCCGGGCAGGAGTCGGCGAGCACCTTGCCCCCGGCCCGCTCGATGATCTCGGTGTAGCCGCTGCGGTCGGCGACGTCCT
>JASHOI010000457.1 GCA_030041195.1 Streptosporangiaceae bacterium
TGGCGGAGATGGACGGGTTCGACACCTCGCAGGGGATCGTGGTGCTGGGCGCGACGAACCGGCCGGAGATCCTGGACCCGGCGCTGCTGCGGCCGGGCCGGTTCGACCGGCAGGTCACGATCCCGCTGCCGACGCTGCCGGAACGGGCCGCGATCCTGGCCGTGCACTGCCGGGACAAGAAGCTGGGCCCGGACGTCGACCTGAACGTGGTAGCCCGGGGGACGCCCGGGTTCTCCGGCGCCGACCTGGCCAACCTGGCCAACGAGGCGGCGATCGTCGCGGTGCGCGACAACCGCGAGGTGCTGACCGCGGGCGACTTCGACTCGGCCAGGGACCGGATCCTGCTCGGCCGGCGGGAAGGCTCGAACGTGCTGCTGCCGGACGAGAAGCACGCGGTCGCCATCCACGAGTCCGGGCACGCGCTCGTCGCCGCGCTGTCGGATCACGCCGACCCGGTGGCAAAGGTCACGATCCTGCCGGCCGGGCAGGCGCTCGGGGTGACCGAGCAGCTGCCGGTGGACGAGCGGCACCTGTACGGCGAGGACTACCTCACCGATTCGCTGGCGGTGCGGCTGGGCGGGCGGGCCGCGGAGCTGGTCGAGTTCCGGCAGGGCTCGACCGGTGCCGCCAACGACCTGGCCAGCGCGACCGACCTGGCGACCAGGATGGTCCGCGAGTTCGGGCTTTCGCCGGCGCTGGGCCCGATCGGCTACCCCGAGGGCGGCTCGGTGTTCCTCGGCGGCGGCGGTGGCCAGGGCTTCTCCAGCCGGCCGTTCGCCGAGGCGACCCAGGCCACCATCGACAGCGAGGTGTCGCGGCTGCTGCGCGAGGCCGAGCAGCACGCGGTGGACGTGATCCGCACCCACCGTGGCGAGCTCGAGCAGATCGTCGACCTGCTGCTGGAGCACGAGACCATCGACGGCTCCGAGGTGTACCGGATCGTCGGCAAGCCGGCGCCCGCGCACCGGCCCGAGGAAATGACGATCGCCGCGCACGCCAGCGCCGCCCATGACGGCGCGCGGCCCGGCGCGGCTTCGTCGCAGCCTCCAGCCGACGACCACTGACCGGGCGGGCGCACCGGATGAAGCTGCTGGTCCTGGGTGCCCGGGACGTGCATGGCCTGCTGTCATACGGCGAGTGCGCCGCCGCGATGCGGGATGCGCTCGCCGCGTTCGCCAGCGGCCAGGTGCACCAGCCGCTGCGGACGATCATCAGGCCGCCGGGCGCGGCCGGGATCATGGCACTGATGCCCGCCTACCTGGCGGCGGGCGCTGACGGTGCGCCCGCGGCGGCCTACGGTCTCAAGGCCATCTGCATCTTCCCCGGCAACCCGGCCGCCGGCCTTGACTCGCACCAGGGCGTCGTGCTGCTGTCCAGCGCACAGACCGGCGAGCCGCTCGCGCTGCTCAACGCATCGGCGGTCACCGAAATCCGCACCGCTGCCGTGTCGGCCGTCGCCACCGAGGTGCTGGCCCGGCCCGATGCGACGGAGCTTGCGATCATCGGCACCGGCGTGCAGGCGCGGTCGCACCTGCTGGCGATCGCGGCGGTGCGGCCGCTGGACCGGGTCCGGGTCGCCGGCCGGGACCCCGGCAAGGCACGGCGGTTCGCCGAGGACATGCGCGAGCGCACCACCGTGCCCGTGACCGCGTGCGGGTCGGCGGCCGACGCGGTCGCCGGGGCCGGGATCGTGGTGACCGCGACCAGCTCGGCCGTGCCGGTGCTGCGCAGGGACTGGCTGGCCCCGGGGGCGCACATCAACGCGGTCGGGGCGTGCGTGCCGCAGGCCCGCGAGCTCGACGCCGAGACGATGGCGGCCGCCGCGGTCTTCGCTGACAGCCGGGAGTCGGCCGCCAATGAGGCGGGCGACTACGTCCTGGCCCAGGCCGAGGGCGCTATCGGGCCGGACCACGTCAGGGCCGAGCTGGGCGAGGTGCTCACCGGCGCGGCGCCCGGCCGGGCCGCGGACACCGAGGTCACCGTCTTCGAATCGCTCGGCCTGGCCGTCGAGGACCTGGCGGCGGCCACTCTCGCCTACCGCAACGCCACCGAGCGAGGCGCGGGCGCCTGGGTCGACTTCTAGCCGACGGGACGCGAATCCGAGCCAGGCGCGGCCCCGCCCGCGGCATCGATGAACCGATAGGCCTAATAGAGCCGGCCCTTTGGTACATCGATGGCGGCGAGACGTGGGTTGCCGGGCTGGGGCGGCGGATTTGGCGGCCGCGCCGGGGCCGGGGCGGCGGATTTGGCGGCCGGGCCAAGGCTGGGACGGCGGATTTGGCGGCCGGGCACGGGGCTGGGGCGCGGCGGGGATTTTGGGGCTGGGGTGTCCATCCGGGGCGATGCCGTTCGTCGTGGGGGTGACCGGCCGAACAGGACGGCCCGGCACCGAGGAGGAGTCATGCATCCGGTTACCGCCCGGGCGATTGCCGCCGAGCAGATCAGGGACTGGCAGGCGAAGGCAGCCGCGATGCGGCTGGCGCGAGAAGCCGAACGGCCACGGCGCCCGTGGCTTGGCGTACGCCTGGCGCGGGCCGGCCGCGCCCCGCAGCCGGCTGCCGCTCCGTGCCCGGCCCACGGCCCTGCGGTCTGAGTGGGGCTCGGCCTACGATGAACCGGTGACCTCAGCCGGATACCTCCGCTTCCCCCATATTCGTGGTGATCTGGTCACCTTCGTCGCGGACGACGACGTCTGGCTCGCCCCGGCCGTCGGCGGCCGGGCCTGGCGGGTCACCGCCGATCGTGCCGCGGTGAGCCATCCCCGGATCTCCCGGGATGGCACGATGATCGCCTGGACCAGCAGGCGGGACGGGCCGCCCGAGGTCTACCTGGCCGGGATCGACGGCGGGAACGGCCGCAGGCTCAGCTACTGGGCAGACGCGAGAACCTGGGTATCCAGCTGGACGCCGGACGGCCAGGTGGTCGCGATCACCGCGGCCGGCCAGCCGTTCCGGCTGACCACGTGGGCGCGTGCGCTGCCGGCAACGGCGGAGCCGGGGAACGGGGACGGTGACGGGGGATCAGCGGCGCGGGCGGGCGGTGCGGCGGCCGCCGGGTCCGTGCTCCCATTCGGGCCGGTCACCGACGTGGCCATCGAGCCGGCCGGGATCGCCCTGCTCGCCGGGACCTTCCGCGAGCCTGCGTACTGGAAGCGGTACCGCGGCGGGACCTCGGGACGGCTGTGGCTGCGCCCCGCCGGCCCGCCCGCCGGCGAGTTCACCCGGCTGCTTGCCGGCCTGGCCGGCCAGTTCGCCAGCCCCATGCTGGTCGCCGGGAGGCTGGCGTTCCTGTCCGACCACGAGGGCACCGGCAACCTGTACTCGTGCGCGCTCGACGGCAGCGACCTGCGCCGGCACACCGACCACGACGGCAGTTACGCGCGTAACGCGAGCACCGACGGCCAGCGGATCGTGTACCACTGCGCTGGGGACGTCTGGCTGCTCGACGGCCTGGACGCCGCCGAAGCGCCGCGGCGGCTCGAGTTCAGCCTGGCCTCGCCCGCCGCCAGGGCGCCGCGGCTGATCTCGGCAGAAGATCATCTCGGCGGCCTGTCCTGCGATCACGCCGGCCAGGCCAGCGCGATCGAGGTACGCGGGACCGTGCACTGGCTGACGCACCGGGACGGCCCGGCGCGGGCGCTTTCGGTCGTCCCCGGGGTCAGGGCGCGGCTGCCCCGGGTGCTCGGCAGGACCGGCCAGGTGGCGTGGGTGACCGACGCCGAAGGCGCGGACGCCATCGAGATCGCGCCGGCCGAAGGGCTCGCCGCGGGAGCCGCTCCGCGGCGGCTCGCCGCGGGTGCGATCGGCTGGGTCGCCGACATGGCCGCGGCCCCGGACGGCAGTGCCGTCGCGGTCGCGGCCCGCGACGGCAGGCTGTTCACCGTCGATGTCACGTCCGGCGAGGTGACCGACGTGACGGCGTCGGGCAACGGCGAGGTCACCGGGCTGACCTGGTCGCCCGACTCGGCGTGGCTGGCGTGGTCGCATCCCGGTGCCCAGCGACTGCGGCGGCTGCGCATGGTGAAGGTCGCCGGCCCCAGCGCGACGGTCCTGGACGTCACCGACGGGCGGTTCACCGACACCGACCCGGCGTTCACCGCGGACGGCAAGTACCTGGCGTTCCTCTCCGTGCGCAGCTTCGACCCGGTGTACGACGCGCAGGTCTTCGACCTGTCGTTCCCATACGGCAGCCGTCCGTATCTGGTGCCGCTGGCGGCGGCGACGCCGTCGCCGTTCGCGCCGCTGCCCACCGGGCGGCCGGTCGGCACCAGCGACGACGGCAAGCCAGCGCCGGACGGTTCGGCTGCCTCGGGCGATCGCGGCCCCGGCGCTGACGGCGATCGCGAGGCCGCGCCCCCGCCCGTGGTGGTGGACGCCGAGGGGCTGGCCGGCCGGGTCGTGCAGATCCCGGCTGCCGAATCGCGGTACTCGTCGCTGCGCGCGGTCAAGGGCGGGCTCGCCTGGCTCAGGCAGCCGGTGACCGGGAACCTCGGGGAGGGCGGTCCCAGGCTCGGCGACGACGCACCGCGCCCGCGGCTGGAGTACTTCGACCTCGACGCGCAGCGGTGCACCGAGCTGGCCGAGGAACTCGACTGGTTCGAGGCCAGCGGCGACGGCAGCGTGCTCGTGGTCAGCGACCACGGGAAACTCAGCGTCGTGCCCGCCGGCCGAAAGCCGGACGAGGACAACCCGGCGGACCGCGTAACCGTGGACAAGTCCCGGGCCAGGTACCTCGCCGACCCGGCCGCGCTGTGGCGCAACGCCTACGCCGAGGCCGGGCGCTACGCCCGGCATGAGTTCTGGGTACCGGACATGGCCGAGGTGGACTGGGACGCCGTGCTCGAGTCCTACCGGCCGCTGCTCGACCGGATCGCCGGGGCGCAGGACTTCGTCGATCTGATGTGGGAGGTGTTCGGCGAGCTCGGCACCTCCCACGCGTACGTCTACGCCACCGAAGAGGGCGGCGATGACCACGAATCCGGCCAGCTCGGGTTGCTCGGTGCGGACCTTGAACGCGACGCCGACGGGCGGTGGACGGTGACCAGGGTGCTGCCGGGCGAGACCTCCGACCCGCGGGCCCGGTCCCCGCTGGCCGCCCCCGGCGTGCAGGTCCGCCCGGGGGACACGCTGCTCGCGATCGACGGGCGCGCGCTGGACGCGGCCGGGCCGGGTCCGCTGCTGATCGGCGCCGCCGACAAGCCGGTGGAACTGACCATCGGCCCGGCGCAGGGCGGCGAGGCCCGCCGGACGGTGGTCACCACGCTCAGGGACGAACGGCGGCTGCGCTATCAGGACTGGGTCGCCGGCCGGCGGCAGCTGGTCCGCGAGCTCGGCGACGGGCGCGTCGGATACCTGCACGTCCCGGACATGATGAGCGTCGGCTGGGCGGACTTCAACCGCGACCTGCACACCGAGATGGAGCACGACGCGCTGGTCGTCGACCTGCGGAGCAATGGCGGCGGGCACATATCAGAGCTCGTGGTGGAAAAGCTCGCCCGGCGCGTGATCGGCTGGGAGGTGCCGCGCGGGCTGCTGCCGCAGACCTACCCGAGGGACGCCCCCCGCGGGCCCGTGGTCGCGCTGACCGACGAGTTCGCCGGCTCGGACGGTGACATCGTGACCGCGGCCATCAAGGCCCTCGGCCTCGGCCCGGTCGTTGGAACGCGCACCTGGGGCGGGGTAATCGGGTTCGACGACTTTCATTCCCTGGCCGACGGCACCCGCATCACCGTGCCGCGCTACGCCGTCTGGATCGAAGGCTTCGGCTGGTCCCTGGAGAACCACGGCGTCGATCCCGACTTCGAGGTGGTCCCGTCGCCCGATGACCACGCCGCGGGCCGGGACCCGCAGCTGGAGGCCGGCGTGCGGATGGCGCTCAAGGCGCTCGCCTCGCACCCGGCGGTGGCCGCCCCGGCAACCACTGACCGGCCGCCCAGGCGCCGGCAGCCGCTGCCTCCCCGGGCGAGCCAAAGGGGGCGTTAAGCGACCGGGTGCCAGCCAGGGAATGTTATGCTCACCTGCATGCACGTGACCCGCGGCGAAGGCTGGTGGCGCCGCCCCTGAGGCGGTTGCTGGCTCGCGCACGCTGCAGATCCTGACAACGACCGCCCGTCGCCGGCGGTCGTTTCTCTTGCCCGCACCGTCCGGCACCGGCGCTGATAACCGAGGGGCCGACGTGGACCTGACGCAGTTCGAGACCAGCGGCGGAGTACGGGTGAGCCGCGCCGCAACACCGTTTGAACCCGCCCTGCTCGAGGAGATCACCCGGCAGGTCGAGGCCCGCCGGGGCGGCGTGCTCAGCTCCGGAATGGAGTACCCGGGACGGTACAGCCGGTGGCACATGGCCTACGTGGACCCGTGCGTCGAGCTGGTCGCGCGCGGCCGGCGGCTCACCGCGACCGCGCTGAACGACCGCGGCCGGTGCCTGTTGCCGGTGATAGGTGACGCGATGCGCCGGGCCGGTGATGAGGTCGAGCCTGGCGCGCCAGCCCAGGTCGAGGTGGCCGTCCCGGAGCCCGAGGGCACGTTCACCGAGGAGGAGCGGAGCCGGCGGCCGACGGTGTTCTCTGCGCTGCGCCAGATCATCGCCGCGTTCTCCGGGCCGGACCCGCACCTGGGCCTTTACGGCGCGTTCGGGTACGACCTGGCGTTCCAGTTCGAGCCGGTGCGGCTCCGGCACGCCAGGCCGGCCGGCCAGCGCGACCTCGTGCTGCACCTGCCCGACCGGCTGTACGTGCTGGACCGCAAGCGGGAGACCGCGACCTGCTACAGCTACGAGTTCGAGGTGGCCGGGGCGTCGACCGAGGGCCTGCGCCGATCCGTTGACCAGCCGGTGGCAGACGAGATGGGGGAGGGGCGGCCCGTTAAGGCCACTGAACTTCCCGAGGAACCTAGGCCAGGCTCGTTCGCGCGGGTCGTGGAGCAGGCTCGGGAACGGTTCGCGCGCGGGGACCTGTTCGAGGTCGTGCCCAGTCACGTCTTCCACGGGACCTGCGGCTCGCCGGCCGCCTTTTACGAGCGGCTGCGGCGGCGCAACCCGGCGCCGTATGAGTTCTTCCTCAACCTGGGCCAGGGCGAGTATCTGGTCGGTGCGTCCCCGGAGATGTACGTGCGGGTGACCGGTGACCGGGTGGAGACCTGCCCGATCTCCGGGACCATCGCACGCGGCGGCGACGCGCTGGCCGATGCCGAGAACATCCGCGCGCTGCTGACGTCGGCCAAGGAGGAGTCCGAGCTGACCATGTGCACCGACGTGGACCGCAACGACAAGTCCCGGGTGTGCGAGCCGGGCAGCGTCAAGGTGATCGGCCGGCGCCAGATCGAGATCTACAGCAGGCTGATCCACACCGTGGACCACGTGGAGGGGCGGCTGCGGCCCGGTTTCGACGCGCTGGACGCGTTCCTGACCCACATGTGGGCGGTGACCGTGACCGGCGCGCCCAAGACCTGGGCCATGCAGTTCATCGAGGACCACGAGGACCGCCCGCGGCGCTGGTACGGCGGCGCGGTCGGGATGATCGGCTTCGACGGTGGCATGAACACCGGGCTCACGCTGCGCACCGCGCACATCAGCGGCGGGGTTGCCGCGGTCCGGGCCGGGGCGACGCTGCTGTTCGATTCGGACCCGGCGTCGGAAGAACGGGAGACCCACCTGAAGGCCAGGGCGCTGCTGGAGACGCTGTGCGAGACGCAGGCCCCCGCCGAGGAGCCGGAACGGGTCGCCGAGGTGCCCGGGGCAGGCATGAAGGTACTCCTGGTCGACCACCAGGACTCGTTCGTGCACACGCTGGCGGGCTACTTCCGCGAGGCTGGCGCGGAGGTGACCACGCTGCGGGCCGGGTTCGACCCGGCGCTGCTCGACCGCTACCGGCCCGGCCTCGTGGTGCTCTCGCCGGGCCCCGGCAGGCCCTCGGACTTCGGCTGCGACGCGCTGCTGACCGCGCTTGACGACCGGGGCATCGCCGCGTTCGGCGTGTGCCTCGGGCTGCAGGCGATGGTGGAGCACGCGGGCGGGCAGCTCGGCCTGCTGGCCGAACCGGTGCACGGCAAGCCGGGGACCGTGCGGGTGCTCGGCGGGCCGGCCGCCTCCGGCCTGCTGGCCGGCCTTCCGGCCGAGTTCACCGCCGGGCGGTATCACTCGCTGCACGCCGTTCCGGCCGGGGTCGGGAGCGGGTTCTCGGTCACCGCGGTCACCCCCGACGGGGTGGTGATGGCGATCGAGGACGAGGCGGCCGGGCGGTGGGGGGTGCAGTTCCACCCGGAGTCGATCCTCACCGCGTCCGGCCGGGCCGGCCATCGGGTGATCGGGAACGTGCTGCGGCTGGCCCGGGCGCGGTCGCGGGACGAGGCCCTCAGCACCATGCACTAGCTCGGCTGCGTGCCGACCTGAACGATCTCGCCGTCCTCGGTCAGCGCAACCTCGCTCTGCATCTCGCCGCGGAAGAACCCGGGCCTGAGCTTGCGCTCGGTCAGCATCCAGACCAGCCCGGCCAGCGCGGTCACGATGCCGATCGACAGCACGCCGCCGATCCGCCAGTGCGGGGCGAACGGCATCAGCCAGGTGGTGTCGCTGTTGGTTGAGTTGCAGTAGTAGTAGATGCTCCAGCCGAGCAGGGCGAACAGCATGATCCCCGACAGCAGCGGCATCAGCCCTCGCAGGAAGAAGTCCTTGGCGCTGCGCAGCAGCACCCGGCGGTAGAACCAGGTGCAGGCGAAGCCGGTGATGCCGAGGTACACCGCGACGAAGAAGGTGCAGCCGGTCACCGCGTCCCCGATGATGTCCCCGCCCGAGACGAAGTTGAGCACCACATACATCACGATGGAGACCGCCGAGAACGAGATCGTGGAGAAGGTCGGGGTCAGGTAGCGCGGGTGGATCCGGCCGAAGATCGCGGGCAGCGCCTTGTGGAACGCCATCGACACCGTGGTCCGGGCGTTCGGCAGGATCGTGGTCTGTGTGGTGCCGACCGCGGAGCTGAGCACCATCAGCAGCAGCAGCCGGGTGAAGATGGTGCCGATGACCGAGCTGCCGAACACCGCCGTGCCGAGCACCGACAGCACGTCGCCCTCGTGGTTC
Organism: Streptosporangiaceae bacterium; assembly: GCA_030041195.1. The sequence continues at coordinate 9,076 of JASHOI010000457.1, forward strand.
GGGTTGGTGAGCCCGATGCCTTTGCTGCCGACGCCGGCGAAGGCCTGCACCGACGTGGTGGTCAGCGCGTAAATGACCAGCAGCAGCACGGTGGCGACGACGCCCGCGTTGCCGGGGACGCGACGCGAGTCCTTGGTCTCCTCGTTCACCGACACCGTGGTGTCCCAGCCCCAGTAGACGAACACCATCAGCAGCATGCCGGCCACGAACGCGCTGACGCTGTGCAGCTGGAACGGGTTGAACCAGCTCCACGAGACCGCCAGGTGGCCGGCGGGCGCTGAGCCGGTGCCGAGCCTGACCAGCGCGGTCACCGACAGCACCGCCAGCATCAGCACCTCGATGACGACCAGGGCCACCTGAGTCCTGGCCGACACCTGGATGCCGCGGTAGCACATGTAGGTAAGCACCACGAGGAAGGCGATGCCGACCAGCAGCACCCACGGGCTGGTCGCGTTGCCGCCGATGGCGTCGAGCCCCAGGAACAGGAACACGTACTGGCCGGCGATCTGCGCGTAGCTCGCCATGCCGAGCAGGTCGGCGGCGATCGTGCCCCAGCCGCCGGCGAACCAGCCGGTCTTCGGCCCGAGTGCGCGGGCAGCCCAGATGAAGCTGCTGCCGCAGTCGGGGTCGGCGTAGTTCATCTCCTTGTTGGCCCAGGAGGAGAAGAACATCGGGATGAACGCGAGCAGCACGATCAGCGGCGTCTGCACGCCGACCACGAGCACGACGAAGCCGAGCGTCGCGGCCAGGCTGTAGGCCGGCGCGGTTGACGCGATGCCCATCGCCGTGCTCTGCAGGTAGCCGAGCGCCCCGTCCTTCAGGCCGCGCGCCGAAGCGCCCGGAGCGGCGGTCTGCTCGACGTCGGCTCGCAGCGCCTCCGATGCCTCGGATCCCATGATCGTCCTCCTGAGGTTCAGGACCAGCCCAGGTCTGCTCAACTATCGGGCGGCCGGGCATGGATGGGAAAGAGACATGTTGTAACCAAATGGTGCTTTCGTCATACAGTCTGTCGGCCCGCGCGCGGGGCCGGGACGGATCTGCCTCAGTCGTCGAGCAGCCGCCACGTGGTCAGGGCGACCCTGGCCCGGGTCAGCCCGGTGGGGGCGGTGAGGTCGATGCCCAGAGCCTTCCCGATCTGCTCGACACGGCGGGCGACGCTGGTGTGGTGCAGGTGCAGCAGGTCAGCGGCGCGGCGCAGAGAGCCGGCGGCGCAGTAGACGTCCAGCGTTTCCAGGTCCTCCTGGCTGCGGGCGATGCGGGTGATCGCGGCCACGTCGGCGTTGTCGCGCGCGGTGCCGGAGGGTATCTCTGCCAGCAGCGCCAGCGCGCCGAGGTCGCCGTAGCGCAGGACCGGCTCGCGTGGGCTGGTGAAGCGCAGGGCGGTGCGTGCCTCTCGCCAGGACCGGTCAGGGCTCTCCGCGCCGCCGATGCCCGCACGCACGCCGACCGGGAACCTGTCCAGGTCGATGGTGGTGGCCAGGATGACGCCCGCGTCGGCTAGCGGTGCCGCCTTCACCGGGCGGGCCGGGCAGACCAGGCCGCTGACCTGGTCGAGCGGAAGCCGCGTCCGCACGGCGGCGACACGGACCGGCAGGCCGGCGGCGAAGCCCAGCAGCCGCAGCGCCCGGGTCCTGGCCGCGTCCTCGGTATCGCCGCTGATCACTAGCTCGACGAGGGCCGGGTCGGCCATCGTGGTGCGGGCCGGGCCATACCGCTCGACGACCGCCGCGACCGCGATCGCGAGCCGGTCCAGCAGCACATCATCGAGCGGTCCCGGCGGGCCGGGCCGCTCCAGCCACGCCGCGCCGATCTCCTCCTCGTCCAGCGTGATGGCCACCGTGCTGGACGCGGCCGCCGGCGGTGCGGTGGCCTGCCCGCCGTCGGATGACATGCGGATCGCCTGGCCCGTGCCGTCCAGACGGATGCCGGCGACGCACTCGGCCAGGCCCGCCGACGCCCGGGCGAGCGCCGGGAGGTCCACCCGCCGGCGCATCAGCGTGTCGTAGAACGCGACGACGCGAATCGCGCCCCCGGCTTGCGGGTCCAGGTGCGACAGCCGCGCGGCCAGTGCCTCCACAACACCGAAGCATAGGCGCGCCGACCGGTGCGCAAACGGCGGGGAATGCCCGACGACTGGCGGACGACTCCGGGAGCGGCGATCGTAACGATGGACAGCATGAATCACTACGAAGGTGTCAGCACCGGGCCGGGCTCGCGCGGGGGCGTCACGCGCCGCCGTCAGATCATCCTGGCCGTCGTCCTGCTCTCGGTCCTCGTCGTCTCGATGGACAACTCGATCCTCTACGTCGCCCTCAAGACCCTGGCGGAGCGGCCGCCGACCGGGCTGGGGGCGAGCCAGAGCCAGCTCCAGTGGGCGGTTGACGCCTACATCCTGGCCTTCGCCGCCCTGCTGCTGTCCGCCGGCGTGCTGGGTAACCGGGTGGGGCACAAGCGGGTGCTGCTGACCGGGCTGACCTGTTTCGGGGTCTTCTCGGCCCTGTCGGCGTTCTCCAGGAACTCCGGCGAACTGATCGCCTGCCGCGCGGTGCTGGGGATCGCGGCGGCGCTCATCATGCCGCCCACCCTGGCGATCGTGACCCGGGTCTTCCCCGGCGAGGGCCGCGCCAAGGCCATCGGCATCTGGTCGGCGGTCGTTGGCGCCGCGACGGCCATCGGCCCGATCGTCGCGGGGGCGCTGCTCGGGAGCTTCTGGTGGGGCTCGGTGTTCCTGGTCAACGTGCCCGTCGTGGCCGTGGTCGTGCCGGCCATCTGGTTCGGTGTGCCCGGGTCCGCCGAGCGTGAGCGCCGCCGCCTGGACCCGGCGGGGGTCGCCCTGGCCACCGCCGGGCTGGTGGCCGTCGTCTACGGCGTGATCCGGGCCGGTGACCTGGACTCGTGGACCACGCCCGAGGCGTACGCGCCGATCGCCGGCGGCCTGCTCCTGCTCGGCGCCTTCGCCCTCTATGAGCGCCGGGTCAGCCAGCCGACCCTTGACGTCCGCTACTTCCGCGACAGGCGGTTCACCGCGTCGGTGGTGGCACTCCTGATGCTGTCCTTCGCGATGCTCGGCACGGTCTTCGGCATGACCTTCTACATCCAGAGCATCAAGGGCTACACCGCGCTGCAGACCGGCGTGTGCCTCCTGCCGCTGGCCGCCGCGACGATCCTCTTCGCGCCGCGGGCGCCGATCCTGGTGCGCCGCTTCGGCGAACGCGCCGTCACCGTGGCCGGCCTGCTGCTGGTCGCCCTGGCCATGCTCGGGCTGGCCGCGCTGGGCGCCGCGACGACGATCTGGTACTTCGAGCTGATCATGTTCGTCTTCGGAGCCGGTATGGCGCACGTGATCACGCCGGTCACCGCGCAGATGGTCGCCGCCATGCCCGCGGACCAGGCCGGCACCAGCTCGGCCGTGAACAACACCTTCCGTCAGGTCGGCAGCGCGCTGGGCACCGCCATACTTGGCTCGATCCTCGCCACCGGCTACCGCGGCCGGATCGGGCCCGACCTGAAGCTCCTGCCGGCCTCGCTCCGGGCTCCGGCGGAATCGTCGATCACCGGCACCCTGCAGGTGCTGCGGGCGATCGGCGGGCCGGCCCGGGTGTACATCACGCCGGCCGAGAACGCCTTCATGCACGCCATGCACGCCGCCTCGGCGGCCGGCGCCATCGCCGTATTCGTCGCGGCCGTCGTCGTCTTTTTCCTCGCGCCGCCACGAACGGCGGCCGGAAGCAGCCGTTTGGAGTCACGGCAAGACGTGCCGGCCCGCGCCATGGCGGACACCCAGCGATGAACCACCCGGAGACCGTGACTGCGAGGATGGCTGCCATGGATCCCGAACTGGAGGCCTTCCTGCCGCTGTTCCCCCGGGCCGACCTGACCGACCCGGCCGCCGACCGCGAGACCTTCGCCGAGCTGGCCAGCGCGATCCCGGCACCGGACACAGCGGGCATGGAAGTCGACGACGTCACGGTGCCCGCCGAATCGGACGTGCCGGTGCGGATCTACCGCCCGGGGCTGACCCCGGGCGGCATCGTCTGGCTGCACGGCGGCGGGTTCGTCCTGGGCAACCGGGACACCGAGCACCCTTGGGCTGCCCGCCTGGCATGCCTGTCCGGCACGGCGGTGGTCTCGGTGGGCTATCGGCTGGCCCCCGAGCATCCGTTCCCGGCCGCCCTGGACGACGCCTGCGCCGTGCTCACGTGGACCGCCGGGCACGCGGCCGAGCTCGGCATCGACCCGGCGCGGATCGCGGTCGGCGGGCACAGCGCCGGCGGAAACCTCGCTGCCGCGGTGACGCTGCGGGCACGTGACGAGCAGGGGCCGCCGATCCGGTTCCAGCTGCTGAACCAGCCCGGGCTCGACGACCGGCAGGAGACCTGGTCGCAGCGCCACTTCACCGATACGCCCTGGTGGAAGCGCGACACGGCCGCTACGTCATGGCGGCACTACCTGGGCTCCGCGCCCGCCACGCCGTATGCCGCGCCGGCCCGGGCCGCCGACCTGTCGGGCCTGCCGCCCGCCTATATCGCCACCGCGGAATTCGACCCGAACCGCGACGAGGGCATCGGCTACGCGCTGCGCCTGCTGCAGGCGGGCGTGCCGGTCGAGCTGCACCAGTGGCCCGGCACCTTCCACGGCTCGCAGGCGATCTTGTCCGCCGAGGTCTCGCAGCTCCAGAACGCAGAGATCGCCGCCGTGCTGCGCCGCGCCCTGGCCTAGTGACGTACCTCACCCGCCGGCCACTGTCGGCGTCCAGCAGTAAGGTGCCGTGGCATGAAGAGCGTGCAGCCCGAGGTGTTCCTCGTCGCCCGTCCGGAACTCGACTACGACCAGATCGCCGCCTATCTGCGTGAGGTAGGCGGGGAGAAGTGGCTGGAGAAGCTGGACCGCGGCCACCTGGACAACGACGCGCTGAACCTGGCCGAGTTCGGCGGGAGGCTTTGCTACCGCTCGTGGGAGCCCGGGCTCAACCCGAACGTAACCCGGGTAAGAGCCGACCAGGACAAGTACCTGGAGAACATCCTGTCCAGCGCGCACGGCTCGGTGCTCGAGCACGTCAGCTTCAGCTTCGTGCTGCATAACATCTCACGGGTGGCCAGCCACGAGCTGGTTAGGCACCGGCCGGGGGTGGCGATCTCACAGGAGTCGCTGCGGTTCGTGCGGCTGGCGGACATCCCGTTCTGGTTCCCGGACTGGGCCCAGGCCGACGCCGAGCTGATGAAGCGGGCCACCGCTCTGCTGGAGCAGATGGAGGAGTTCCAGCGCTGGATGGCCGGGCACTTCGGGCTCGATGACGAGGGGGTCCCGTTCCACGAGAAGAAGCACAAGACCTCGTTCATGCGCCGGCTCGCGCCGGACGGGGTGGCCACCGGCTTGCTATGGACGGCGAACGTCCGGACCCTGCGGCACACGATCGAGGCGCGGACCGACCCCGGTGCCGAGGAGGAGATCCGGCTGGTGTTCGGCAAGATCGCCGAGCTGGTGCGGGCCGAGGCCCCGGCGCTGTTCGGCGACTACACCGTGACCGACGGCGCGTGGATACCGCAGTGGCGAAAGGTGTGAGAGTGTTTGCCGCATGCCAGGCATTTCCTACCAGGTAGCCGACCGCTCCACGCCCGGATACCTCGCGATCCCGCAGGCCGGCTCGGCCCCCGGCCCGTGGCACGGCGTCGTAGTGATCCATGAGGCGTTCGGCCTGAACGACGACATCAGGAACAAGGCAGACCAGTTTGCGGCACACGGGTACCTGGCCCTCGCCCCCGATCTCTACGGCGGCAAGTCCTGGGTGCGCTGCGTGCTCGGCGCGATCCGGCAGCTCCGGTCCAGGTCGGGGCCTGCCTTCGACGCGCTGGAGGCGGCCCGCAGGTACCTGGTCTCCCGGGACGACTGCACCGGGCGGACCGGCGTCATCGGGTTCTGCCTGGGCGGAGGGTTCGCGCTGCTCTGCGCGCCGCGCGAGGGCTTCGCCGTGGCCTCGGTGAACTACGGCCAGGTGCCGAAGGACGCGGAGACCGTGCTGCGCGGGGCTTGCCCGATCGTCGCGAGCTACGGCGGACGGGACCCGATGGGCACCGAGCCTCCGGAGCGGCTGCAGCGCGCCCTCACCGTGCTGGAGATCCCGCACGACGTGGAGGTGTACCCCGGCGTCGGGCACCGCTTCCTCACCGAGCCGTCCGGCGCGGCCGCGGTGCTCTGGAAGTTCGCCAGGATGAACTACGTCGAGTCGGACGCGGCCGATGCCTGGCGGCGGATTTACGCGTTCTTCGGGGAGCACCTGGGCGGGTGACCGCTCCGATCAGCAAGATGCAAAACGGGATTGCACGAAGAGCAATTGCACGTCTTGCGACCTGCGTGGGATTGCACGGGAGGAAATTACCCCACGCCGCTGCGGTCGATGGGATTGCATGCGGCGCTCTCGCCGGATCCCGACGAGCCAGCCCCGTGGGATTGCATGGCGTTCATTTGCGCGGCAGGCGCCCGGCTACCTCGCCGAGTCCGGTGGATCGTAGCGGATCTGGCCGTGCCGGACGCGGTCCGCGAGAAGCGCAACCGTCCGCCGCACCATGGGCTCGGGGCCGCTTACAAAGATTTCCCTGCCCTCGCATTTCGCGTAACGCGCCGCGACGTCGGGCAGCGAGCCGTTAATGCCATCGAATTCTTGCTGCTGTGAGACCACGGGAATCACCGTCAGCGGCGAATAGATCCATTCGAGCACTCGCAGATCGGGCAGGTCGTAGAGGTCCTCTTCGCACCGTGCGCCGAAGAACAGGACGATCTCCCGGCGCCGGCCCGGCTTGCTGGCGTTGATCGCTCCCTCGATGATCGCCTTGATCGGGGCGAGCCCGGTGCCGCCTGCGATGCACAGCAGGCCGGTGTCCTGGTCGGCGGATGCGGTCATCTCGCCGCACGCCTGGCCGAGCAGCAGGGTGTCGCCGGGCCGGGTGTTGTGCACCAGCGACCCGCTCACCAGGCCGCCGCACAGGCCGCGGACATGCAGGTCTATCAGGCCGTTCTCCCGCGGTGCGTTGGCGATCGAGAAGTTGCGCCAGACCCGCGGCCACCGCGGCACCTGTACGGCGATGTACTGGCCCGGCGTGTAGTGCAGCGGCTGGTCTGGCTTGATCGTCAGCACCGCGAGGTCCGGCCGGCGCTGGTCGTGCTGCACCACCTCCGCGACCCACCACGGCGGCTGCAGCGCCGCGTCCTGCTCGGCCGCTGCCAGCATCCCTGCGGAGACACGGCCCAGCGCCGTGTCCCACGCGGCCTGGGTCCGGGCGGTCCAGTTATGCCCGTTGAAATGGCGGACCGTTTCGGCGAGCACGGCCAGGAACGGCTCATAATGCCGTTCCCTGACGCCGAACTTGCGATGGCCGCGGCCCAGCTGGCTGAGATAGTCCGTCAGCGAATCCGGGTTATCGATCTGCCACACTATCCGGGCAAGGGCGGCAAACACCCGTTCCATGTGATCATGCATTGCGTGCGGGAATATTGAGCGAATTTCCGGATAACGTGCGAAAAGACATGCATAGAAGTGCTCCATTGCCAGCTGGGAATTCTCGGTGAGGTGCGAGAATGATTCCTTTACCAGCCGGGCATCGAAATCCCTGGCATCTTCCAGGTGTTCTGATGGCGCCTCAGCATCGGGCCGCGCCTGCGCTCGCGCAACGTCATCTTTTGCGTCGGTGTCCGCAATTCTGACTGAAAACCGCCGATTGGGATCGGTTAAAGAAAAAAGCCGTTCCTGCTGGGGGGCGCGACGCCGCCCGAAGGGCAAGCGAGGCTGCTGACCTGCGAAGCTAACCAGAGGACTGTCATCAGGGTAGCCGCCATCAAGCGCGATCGCCATAGTCCGAGTGTCGCATCCTGACATGCTATATACAACCTTTTTCGGCCCGCTTGCTTGAAAGAATACGCAGAGTAGCGGAATGCCGTTCGGCCAACTTTCGCGATCATGCCCGGGGGCAGACACAGGTTTATCGGCGCCGACGCCACTTTCGCGTTAAGGGCACCTGAGCCGCTGCGATCGGCGAAATATTCAGGGCGTCACCCACCGTGTCCGGCCGCATGAGGCCGTTTCGCCTCGCCGGGAGGCTGCGGTGCACCATCATGGGCTCATGACTCGCCCGCTCATCGGCATCACCAGCGAGATGGCTGCCGCCCGCTGGGGGGATCGCGTGCGGGAGGCCGTATTGGCGCCCGCCAGCTACGCCTGGGCAGTGGAGCGGTCCGGATGCGTGCCGCTGCTCCTGCCGTCGGCGCCGTATCACGCCGCTGACCTCGCAGCAGGGCTCGACGGAGTGGTGTTCTGCGACGGCGCCGACGTCGACGCCGGGCGCGACGCCGCCGGGCAGCACGACCAGGCCGGCCGGCCGGACCGGGCGCGGGACGCTCGGGAGTTCGCGCTGATGCGCGTGGCGATCGAGTCCGGGCTCCCGGTGCTCGCGATCGGCCGCGGCATGCGCGTGCTGAACGCGGTCAGGGGCGGCTCGCTGATCGAGCGCCGCGACGGCGGCGACAACGGCCACGCACCGGGCCCGGCGACGTGGATCACCCGCGACGTCCGGCTCAGCCCGGACAGCAGGCTCGGCCGGCTGCTCGGGCCCACCGTGACCGTGTCGTTCGCGAGCATGCCGGGCGGCCGCGACCAGGCCGTGGACCGGCTCGGCAGCGGCCTGACGGCGGTCGCCTGGGCCGACGGCGAGTCCGTCGAGGCGATCGAGCTGGCCGGCCACCCGTTCGCGATCGGCCTGCAGTGGCATCCCGAGCAGGGCGAGGACATGCGGATCTTCGAGGAACTCCGCGCGGCCGCCGACAGCCGCGCCGCCGCCTAGCCAGCACCAACCCCGCCGCAACCTGCTTTCCGCAACGTGCGCGCAGAATGAGGGCGATTTGGTAACCGGAGTCGCGTCAGGGAGCGACCAGGTGCGGGCCTGCGGCCGGGTTCCGGGTCCGCGGCGGGGTTCGCCGAAGATGTAGGAGGATGGCGTGCATATGGGGCTCGCAGATCATCAACACGCCGGTTTGATCTTGGCGCCAGGCCCGTTTCCATGATCGCGGTGGGTTTTTCGCAGATACGACAACAAATCCACCGCGATCATGGAAAACCGCTGTCTGACGCCAGCAAGTCAAACGCAGATTCGGCCAAAGCGCTCACTCTGGCGCGCCGTGCATACCATGCGCCAGGACGCTACAACAGAAAGCAACGGGTTATTTCGCTGCGAGCACATGCCGCCGCCCAGGCTCCTAGATCTTTTAGGTGGCGGGCTGGGGGCGAGGCGCGGGGGCGGTCGCTGGCGCGAGGCAAGGTAAAGAGCACTAATAAACAGAGCGGGCGCCGAACATCTCGGCCATCCGGTTCGCCAGCGCCAGGTCGCCGTCCATCGTCATCCGGCCGTCCAGGATCAGCGGGTAGAAGCTGCCCGCGGTGGTGAGCACCCGGACGAAGTCGGCCAGCGGGACCCTGACCGTCAGCGCCGCCCCGGGGCTGCTGCCCTGGTGCACCCCGGCGTGCCCGTCGCGCACCTCGATCGACCATGGCCGGCGGGTCCCGTCGGCCATGCCCAGGTCATAGACGATCGCGCCGTCGAAGCCGGCGGCCTTGGCGGGATCGAACTGGCGCGTCATCATCCCGAACAGGGCTCGCTGTGCCTGGCTGCTCCCGAAGATCTGCTCCAGCCTCGGGTCCGAGGCGCGGCCCATGGCCCGCTGCAGCCCGGCCCGGCCGCGCCCCCGCAGCGAGTCCCGGGCGGTGC
>JASHOI010000458.1 GCA_030041195.1 Streptosporangiaceae bacterium
CGCGCCGCCGCTGCTGCGGTCCGGGCCGCCGAGCGAGGCGGTGGTGCGGCACCTCGCGGCGGTGCTCGGCATCGACCGCGGCGAGATCGTGGACGCCCAGTGGGCCGACAACGGGCCGGGCTGGGTGGCCGTGCTGCTCGGCAGCGCCGACGCGGTGCTGGCGCTGCGGCCCGGCATCACCGACATCGACCTGGGCGTGGTGGGCCCGTACCCGCCGGGCTCGCCGCAGGCGTTCGAGGTGCGGGCGTTCTTCCCGGCGGACGGCGGCACCGGCGAGGACCCGGTGACCGGCAGCCTGAACGCGTCGCTGGCCGAGTGGCTGCTGCGGACCGGCCGGGCGGCCGCGCCGTACGTGGCCAGCCAGGGCACGGTGCTCGGGCGCGAGGGCCGGGTGCATATCTCCCAGGACCCCGACGGCACGATCTGGGTCGGCGGCGGCACGGTCACGTGCGTGACCGGCCAGGTCGAGCTCTAGCCCACCGGAACGCGAGTACGGCAACCGCCGCGCGCGCCATGAGCGCGGCTTTCAACGAGGTGGTGGGGCCCACGCTGTTGTTCTTCGAACAGTGTGGGTCCCACCACACCATTGCCTGGATCTGATCGTCGGCGCCTGGAGCGCCCGGACCCGCTGGCCGACGGAAAATCACTCGCCGCGCCGCGGCGAGGCTGGCAGCCTGGCCGCATGACGCGCCGGTTCAGCAGCGACGAGATCCGCGAGACCTTTCTGCGATTTTTCACCGAAAGGCAGCACGCACGGATCGGCGCCGCCTCGATCATCCCGGCCAACGACCCCACGCTGCTGTTCATCAACGCGGGCATGGCCCCGCTCAAGCCCTACTTCCTCGGCGAGGCGCTGCCCCCGGCGCCGGACCTGTGCAACGTGCAGCCGTGCGTGCGCACGATCGACATCGGGGACGTCGGCGACCGGCACCACCTGACGTTCTTCGAGATGCTCGGCAGCTGGTCGATCGACCACTACTTCAAGGAGCGCGCGGTCGAGCTGGCCTTCGAGCTGCTGACGCAGGGCTTCGGGTTCGGCGTGCCGGACCTGTACGTGACCGTGTTCGGCGGCGACGGCACGCTGGGCATCGCCCCCGACGACGTCTCGGCGGCGGCCTGGGAGCGGGTCGGGATGCCCCGGGACCACATCGTGTACCTGGGCGCGGAGGACAACTTCTGGTCGGCCGGCGACACCGGGCCGTGCGGGCCGTGCACCGAGGTGTTCTACGACACCGGCGCGGGGCACGGTGAGGCCTACCGGCCGGGCGGCGAGTTCGACAGCGCGGGCCGGTACATCGAGATCTGGAACGCCGGGGTGTTCATGGAGTTCAACCGGCTCCCCGGCGGCGGCCTGGAGCCGCTCCGGTTCACCAGCGTGGACACCGGTTCGGGCCTGGAGCGGATGACGATGGTGCTGCAGGGCTGCGACTCGGCGTACGAGACGGACCTGTTCACCCCGGTCGTCGCGGCCGTGGAGTCCGCCCTCGCCGGGTCCGCCGGCGAGCGGGACATCCGGATTGTCGCCGATCACGTCCGGGCGTCGACGTTCATCCTCAGCGAGGGCGTCGTCCCGTCAAACGAGGGCCGTGGCTACATCCCGCGCCGGCTGCTCCGGAAGGTGATCGCGATCGCGACCCAGGCCGGCGCGGCCGGCTTTGACCTCCGCGACGTGGCCGCGGCGGTGATCGACCGGATGCACGGCTCCTACCCGCAGCTCGCCGCGGGCCGCGACCGCACCATGGACCTGCTCGCGCGCGAGCAGCGCGACTTCGGCGGCGTGGTGCGCCGCGGCCTGGACCGGCTCGCCGCGCTGGCCACCGGGCCCGGCTTCGAGATCACCGGTGACGAGGCTTTCACGCTGTTCGCCACCCACGGCATGCCGGTCGACCTGATCAGGGACTTCGCCGCCGAGCGGGGCGGCCGCGTCGATGAGCGGGGGTTCGCCGAGCTGTTCGCGGAGCACCGGGAGCTCTCCCGCGGTTCGGGCCCGGGACTTACTCCGGGGACCGGCTTGGGTCACGCCCCGGACGCGCCCGGCGGGCCGCACCTTGACGACGTCGCCGCCCTGGACCTGCGGCCGACCAGGTTCCTGGGCTACCAGCAGCTCACCGCCGCCGCGCAGGTCCAGGCCCTGGCCGGGATCGACGGCGTGGCCGACGCGCTGACCGAGGGCGAGAGCGGCCTGGTCGTGTTCGACCAGACCCCGTTCTACGCCGAAGGCGGCGGCCAGGTCGGCGACACCGGCCAGATCACCGCGCCAGGCCTGTCCGGCAGGATTACCGACACGCAGGACGTTGAGGGACGTCACGTTCACACGGTCCACATCACTGAGGGCGTGCTTCGCCAGGGCGGAACCGTGGAACTCGCCGTGGACGCCGCGCGGCGCCGGGCGATCATGCGGAACCACTCGGCGACTCACCTGCTGCACGCGGCGCTGCGCCAGGTGCTGGGCGACCATGTCCGCCAGGCCGGCTCCCTGGTGGCCCCGGACCGGCTGCGGTTCGACTTCCTGCACCCGCTGGCGCTCTCACAGGAAGAGACCGATCAGGTCGAGCTGCTGGTCAACGCCGAGGTGCTGGCGAACGCCGAGCGGACGACCGTGGTCAGGCCGTACCAGGACGCGGTACGGGACGGCGCGATCGCGTTCTTCGGCGAGAAGTACGGCGACGACGTCCGGGTGGTGTCGTTCGGCGATTTCTCCACCGAGCTGTGCGGCGGCACGCACGTGCATGGCACGGCCGAGATCGGCCTGTTCCTGATCACCAGCGAGGGCAGCATCGGATCCGGCGTCCGGCGGATCGAGGCGGTCACCGGCGACGCCGCGGTGCGGCGCACGCTGGAACGGGACAAGGTGCTCCGGGGCCTGGCCGCCCGGCTGCGGGTCTCGGTCGATCAGCTGCCGTCCCGGGTTGACGCGCTCGCCACCCGGCGCGGTAAGGAGCGCGGGCCGCGGCTCGCCCCCGAGTCGGTGGCGGACGCGGTGCGCGCTGGCCGGTCCGGCGACCGCTATCTCGTGGTCAGCGACGCCGGCCTCGCGCCGGCCGACCTGCCCGCCGAGGCCCGGCGGCTCAGCGGCGACCTCAGCGCCGTGGTCGTCCTGCTAGTTCCGGACACGGCCGAAGGCACGCTCCGCGTGGGCGTCGGCGTGCCCGACACCCTGACAGCGCGGTTGCCCGCAACCGAGGTGCTCGACCGGGTGCTGGCCGTGACCGGTGGCCACGGCGGGGGCAGCGCGAGCTTCGCGCAAGGCGGCGGGGCAAAGCTCGGCGATCTGCCCGGCACCGAGCACAGGGTCTGGGCTGAGCTCGGTGACTAAGCTGCCGGGCTCCAGGCCGCCGGGTGTCACGCTGTCGAACTGGGATCTCGGCGGCGAGCCCTCGGCATGGGCGTACCTGCACGCGGGCGAGCTGTTTGCGCACACCGAGATCCCGGCGGCCGGACCTGGCGCGGTGCTGGAGCACGCGGAGGCCGCCGAGATTGCGCAGTTCCCGGTGCGGCCCGGCGTGAGCCTGGAGGAGTACGTCGCCAGCGGGCCGGTCAGCGGCATCGTGGTGCTCTGGCGTGGCCGGATCGCCTTTGAGCGCTACCCGCGGATGCAGCCCGGCGACCGGCACCTGCTGATGTCGGTGACGAAGGCCTTCACGTCCGCCGTCGCCGGGATCCTGGAACTGCGCGGCGTGCTGGACCTGCGCCAGCCGGTCGACGCGCCGCTCGGCGAGCTTGCCGGGTCGGGCTGGGCCGGGGTCCGCGGCACCGACGTGCTGGCCATGGCCTCGGGCATCGACTGCCTGGAGATCGACGCGCCCGGCGCCTACGACGATCCCGCCCACCCGTACTACCGCTTCGAGGCCAGCCTCGGCTGGCGGCCGGCCGGGAAGGGAACGGTGCCGTCCACGTACCAGGTTGTGGCGGCGCTGCCCTCGCACCGGCCGCCCGGCGAGGCCTACGAATACACCAGCGTCAACACCTTCGTCTTGTCCTGGCTGATCGAACGCGCCACCGGGCTGCCCTTTGCCGAGGTGCTCGCCCGGGAGATCTGGCAGCGCGCCGGGTTCGAGGCACCGGCCCAGCTCTGCTGCTCCCCGGCCGGCGCCCCCGCCAGTCACGGCGGCCTGTCGGCCACGCTGCGGGACCTGGCCCGGTTCGGGCTGCTGTTCACCCCGAGCTCGCGGCTCGTCAGCGAGCACGCGGTCATCAGCCGGGAGCACCTGCGGCGGATCCAGGCCGGCGGGCGCCCGGAACTGCACCGCGATCGCGGCCCGCTGCCCGGCTACATAACCGAGGCATATGGCCCCGCCCTGCCGCCCGCGAGCCGCCAGTGGAACTTCGCCATGGCCGACGGCGACCTGTTCAAGAGCGGCTTTGGCGGCCAGGGTCTCTATGTCTCGCCCGCCCGCGACCTCGTCATCGCGTTCGCGGGGACGCCGCTGCAGGATGGATCGGCCAACCTGCTGGGCGCCTGCAGCCGCCGTCTGGCCGTGGCCATCGACGGGAACGGACATGAGCGAGGCCGCTGAGCAAGCCGGCCGCAAAGCCCGCTAAGGCGGGACCATTCGTCTGATCTGTCACACATTGCGGCATTAAATATGAAGAACTGATGGAGTTTGTTTGGCTATATTGTGGTTAGCTTCGCCATTTCTTGACGAAGGTTACGAGCCAATACACGATGAGGTATTGGCCCAGACAATGGAACATTTGCTTCGAGGCCGCCGACGGGGTCCACGGCTCGTGCAGCCTTCTGGCGGCGCCTCCCCGAAACCAAGTGACAACTCCGATGGCTTCACAGCACGACGACGCGCCCCGGCCGGTCCGGCCGGCATCCCACGACAGGCCGGGCGTGCCTGCGCCGCTGGCCGTGGTGGCGGAACTTCGGCGGCTGATATTAGACCAGCATTTCGGGGTCGCCGAGCGGATGCTCGCGGGCCTGCGCGATGTCGGCTCCCCGACCACCATCGACACCCTGCGCCAGCTCTGCGTGTCCGGCGCCGAGCAGCTCCGGATTGCCTCGGAGCTGGACTCGGCGGCCAGGGCCCAGCGCCTGCTCGCACACGAGGTGCAGCAGGGGATCGAGGCCATCCTGGCCAGCTGGGAACGGCACATCACGATGGCCGAGGAAGAGGCCGGGGTACCGGCGGTCTCGTCCGCACCACATGGCGCGAGGCGGCGCTGGCGGCGGTGGTGGGCGCTGAGCCCCGGCTCTGCGGGGCCAGGCACGGCTGAGGCTGAGACTGAGGCCACCCCCGCAACCGCGGCGCCTGCGGCGGTTCCGCCGGTCATCGGCATCGAGCCCGCGCCTGCCGAGCGGGCGGCGGTTTCCGAGGCTGAGGTCGCGGCCTGCGTGCTCGGGCCGCTGGACCTGACCGTTGCCGGGCAGCGCATCCTGCGGTGGAACAGCCTCAAGGCCCGGACCGTCTTCCAATATCTCGTCGTGCAGATCGGCCGCCCGGTCCGGCGCGAGGTGCTGATGGAGCTCATGTGGCCGGACCACAGCGTCGGCTCTGCCCGCAACAACCTCAACGCCGCGCTGTACAGCCTGCGCAACACCCTCGACCAGCAGGGCAACAGGGTTCCGTACATCCTCTACAAGGACGGGTGCTACCTGCCGAATCCCGAGCTGATGTGGTGGATCGACCGGACCGAATTCCTGACCACGCTGCAGCATGCCGAGCTCGCCCGGCGGGGCGGTCATTCCAGGCAGGCGGTCAGCGCCTATCTGCGGGCAGTCCGGCTTTACCGCGGGCCGCTCTTTGAAGATGACAGGGACGGCGATTGGTACCTTCCCGAGCAACGCCGCCTCAAGGATCTGTACCTGCAGGCCGTCGAGTGCCTGGCCGAGATCCACCTGGAACAGCGCGATCTCGCCGCCGCCGTGCAGTTCGGCCAGCTCGCGCTCATCGCCGACGAGTGCTGCGAGTCCGCCCACCGGCTGCTGATGCGCTGTTACGCCCTGCAGAACCAGCAGCAGCTCGTGAGCAGGCAGTACCGGCTCTGCTCGGACTCCCTGCAGGATGAGCTCGGCGTGTCCCCCGGGGCGGACACCGTCGAGCTGTTCCGCAGCCTTACCTCGCGCGTCTAGCCCGTATTTGGCGCTTAATAAGGGCGCAGCGCGGAAATTTCGCTCTTAATAAGCCGCGCTTGAGCGCCGGTTAAAGGGCCTCTTCAGCAGCTGGTCACACGATGAGGGCAGGCCATTCATGGGCCGCGCTTTCACACCATGCGCGAAGGAGACCGAGCATGACGACGCAAACCAGCACCAGCACGCCGCCCACCGCCGACACCGCCGGCCACGCCCAGCCAGAGTGCCGCCCGCAGCCCAGGCCACCGGAGTGCGGGCCCCGACGCTTGTGCTGGCCCGATGAAGACGACTGGCACCGCGCTCACACCAGGATCGAGCTGCCGTCGGAGCGGTACCTCAAGGCGTTCTGGCACACGGAGATTCTCGACATCGACTCGCCCAACCCGCACGACCGCATCATCGAGCGGCGCGACCCGTTCCTTGTCCGCTTCCGGGTCGAGCTCGAGGGACGGCTGTGGCGGTGCATCGGCGGTCACTGGTGCTTCAACGTCGGCTTCACGGCCATCGGCGCCGGAGAGGATTTCAACCTGTCCCA
>JASHOI010000459.1 GCA_030041195.1 Streptosporangiaceae bacterium
AGACGCGCAGGTCGATCGCGAGCGGCATGACCGGCATGACGGCCAGCTGGTGCAGGGTGACCCGGAACGGCTCGCCAGCCTCGGCCGCCCCGGTCAGCCAGTCGCCGAGGCCATTGCCGACCGCGCGGACGTTGAGCACGAGCACCTGGCTGGCCAGGTCGTCGGCGACCACGCCCGCGGTCGCCCACAGCGTGGGCTCGGCGTCCGGCCCGGCCGGGTCGCGGAGCGCCAGCGCCCGGAGCACCAGCCCGGACAGCGGGGTGCCGTCCAGCGCCTTCGGGTCGCCGGTCACCGCCTCGGCCAGGACCGGCAACAGCACGGCCGATTCGTCCGGCCCGGCCGGCAGCCGCTCGAGCACGGCCGTGGCCTGGGCCAGCAGGTGCCCCTGCCCCTGCCGCACCAGCCGGGTGAGCGTGCCGTCCCTGCTGATCTCCTCCAGCCAGGCGAGGTGCCATGGCGCCGCGGCCAGCGGGCTGCGCCGCGCGCCGTCGAGCACCTCCTGGAACTGGCGGATCTCGGCGGAGCGCTCCGCCGCGCGGTCCCGGACCGGGCCGGTGAGCGACTCGACGGCGGAACGCAGCCCGGAAGCGATCCCGGCCCGCCGCAGCGCGGCGTCCACCTCGGGCAGCGGGACGCTGAGCGAGGTGCCGCGGCCGATCCCGTGGCCGAGCAGCCGCGCCGCGGCCCGGCGCTGCTCGGGCGTGGCGCCAACCAGCGTCACGGTGCCGTCGACCGGCTCGCCCCGCTCCAGGCGGACCCGGATCCGGTCGATCAGCCAGCCCAGCTCCGGCGCGCCGAGCACACGCCGCAGCCGCTGCTGGTCGCCGATCCCGGCCCCGCCGACCGCGTCGCGCCCGTCCCCAGGTCCCTGTCCGGCCAGGGAGAATCGCGCATCCATAACCGGACAGCAGTATGCCGTGAGCCGCCCGCCGCCCTGGCCCGGGCACGCCGGCGGCTCCGGCGGTGGCCGGCACCGCCCGGAGCCGGGAGATCCGCTGATTCGCTGGCCATCGGCCGCCTGCCCCGCTAATTCCGCTTAGTTGGCTTGGTCCGCCGGACCTGCTCGTTCCTGCTCTCAGTGTCCGTTTTCGCGGGGCCGGGCGCAATCCGCCTACAGCGTCGCCGCCAGTACGTCGCGCAGCGGCGTCGGCTCGCGGCCGAGCAGGTCAGCAAGCGCTGGATCGACCGGCGCGAACTCTCCTTCCCGGCTGGCGGCGAACAGTCCCAGCAGCATGGTCGCGTTGGCTTCAGGCACGCCATGCGAGATCATGCCCGCCTTCCACTCGTCGTCGGAGACGGTGACCCGGGTGATCTCCCGGCCGGTCAGCTCGGAGGCGATGCCCGCGATGTCGGCGAAGTCGAGCGCCTGCGGGCCGGTCAGCGGTGGCGTGATCCCGTCGAGAAGTCCGTCGCTGGCGAGCGCGATGGCGGCGGCCTCGGCGAGGTCGGCGTGGGCGGTCCAGGACACCGGTCCGTCCTCGGGAACGGCCAGCCTGCCGGTGTGCAGCGCCCGGCTCATGATCTGGAGCGCGCTGGTGGCGTAGAACCCGTTGCGCAGCGACGTGAACGGGACCCCCGATGCCTGCAGGTCCTGTTCTGTCGCGGCGTGCGCCGGCATGGGCTGGAACCGCGAGAGCGGGTTCGCGCCCATGTGGCTGGTGTACAGGATGCGCTTGGCGTGGGCGGCCCTGGCCGCATCGATCGCCGCGCGGTGCGGAGCCGGGTCCGCAGGACCGGAGACGATCAGCACCTGCGACGCGCCGGCAAAGGCGCCGGCCAGGCTGGACGGCTCGTCGAAGTCGCCGCGCCGGACGGTGATGCCGCGCTCGGCGAGGTCGTGTGCCTGCTGCGGGTTCCTGACGCTGACGCCGATCTGGTCGGCCGGGAGGCGATCCAGCAAGCGCTCGACGACGGCGTGGCCGAGCTGGCCCGTTGCGCCGGTGACGATGATCACGAAGTCCTCCAGCTCTCGTGTTATCACTGCTATCGCTCTTATGATAGCATCGAAAACACGGCGATATCAACGTGGCGATAACATCGGAAGCATGAGCGAACTCATGGACGCCGCTCTGGCCGAGGTACCGGCCGGCCGCGACGAGGTGCGGGCGCACATCGTGGCGGTCACGGCAGCGCTGCTCGCCAGCGGCGGACGCGAGGCGGTCTCGACGAGAGCCGTGGCCGCGGCGGCAGGCACCCAGGCGCCGACGATCTACCGGCTGTTCGGCGACAAGAACGGCCTGCTCGACGCCGTCGCCGAGCACGGGTTCGCGTCCTACCTGGCGGCGAAGGAGGTCGGCCCGGTCGCTGGCGACCCGGTCGATGGCCTGAGGGCCGGATGGGATCTGCACGTCGGCTTCGGGCTGGCCAACCCGGCGCTGTACTCGCTCATGTACGGCGATCCCAGGCCGGGCCGGAAGCCGCCCGCCGCGGCCGCCGCGTTCCGCGTGCTTGAGGAGCGGATCCGCAGCATCGCCGCGGCCGGCCGCCTGAGGGTCAGCGAGCGCCTGGCCGCCGACCTGGTGCACGCCGCGGGCAGCGGCACGGTCATGACGCTGCTCGCGGTCCCCGAGGACCGCCGCGACGCGGGATTGTCCGATGCGGCCCGAGAGGCCGTGATCGCTGCGATCACGACCGACGCCCCGGCGCTGGCAGCGCCCGGCCCCGTGGCCGCGGCAAACGCGCTGCGAGCGGGCCTCGGTGAGGTGCCGGTGCTGACCCCCGGCGAGCGTCACGTCCTCGGCGAGTGGCTGGACCGCATCACCTCGCGGTAGCAACCCCGGCCGGCTGCTCTCATTCCCTGTGCCGGTAGTGACCGCCGGTTCAATTGGTTGCTTTACGTTGAAGCGTGCCAACGCGTGGTGTGCGCACGCCGCAGAGCCGGCCAGCTGATCCGAATCCAGGTTCGGTTTAGCCGTGCCAGGCAGCTATTTTCCATGATCTTGGTGTCTGAATACCCAATAGCGGTATTCATCGACCAAGATCATGAAAAAGGCCACACACCAAGATCAAACCTGCGTGTGATCACCTGGGGCGCGCAGATCGCGCAGCAGGGAGATCTCGGTGCCGTGGTGGCGAGCGCCTGCACGGCGGTGCCCGCATGCTCGGACGTCTGGTAGTCGGCCGGCGGCCTGCCGAAGTGGGCGGCGTTGCCCGCACCCGTAACCTCCGCCCCGACAGGCCGACCCGGGAAAGGCCTTTTCATGATCCCGGAGGATTGTTCGCACATAGAGCAGAAAACCCACCGGGATCATGGACGGGCGGGTCCGCGGCGCGGTCGGCGCCAGGTGCGGGCGGCGGGGCCGACCGGCGCGGGAGGAGCGCTAGGTGCGGGCGACGAAGCCGCAGGCCCGGTGCAGCTCGGCGCGGCTGGGCAGCTTCACCCGGGCGCCGCGGCCGAGGGAGGTTGCGAGCTCCCGCTCGGCGGCCTCGATCTGCAGCCAGTCGGCGTAGCTGACCGGCCGGATCCCGCGGGTGGCCAGCAGCTCGTCAAAGCGCGACGCGGCCTCGCCCGCGGCGGTCGGCACGGTCTCGGGATAGCGCAGCAGGCCGGCCCTTGGCACCTGGACGTCGTCCGGGCCGGGTCCGCCGACCAGGTCGGCCAGCAGCGCCCGGACGGTCTCGGCGGCGTCGGACTTGTTGGTCCCGATCACGCCGGTGGGCCCGCGCTTCAGCCAGCCAGCGACGTATTCGCCGGGCAGCGGCGCGCCGTCCGGGCCGGTCACGCGGCCCTCGACGTTCGGCACGATCGACGAGCGCTCGTCGAACGGCACGCCGAGCAGCGGCACGCTCTGGTATCCCACGCTGCGCAGCACCAGCTGGGCGTCGAGGGTGTCGTAGCTGCCGGTCCCGACGAACCGGCCGTTCTCGTCGAGCCGGGTGCGCTCCACGGTCAGGCCTGATACCTGGCTCGGCCCGTGCAGCTCGGTCGGCCGCAGCCAGAACCTGATGAACAGCCTGCGCCTGTTGCCGGTGGGCCGCCGGTCGGCAAAGTCCTGGATCACGTTGTAGTTGCCGCGCACGTGCCGGTCCTCCGCGGCCAGCCGCGCGCTCTCCCCGGTCGGGTCGAAGGCGTCCAGGTCGGTTTCGCCGCCGTAGACCACCACGTCCACGCCGTTCAGCTCGCCGAGCTCGCGAAGTTCCTTGGTGGTGAACTTGGCCTGGGCAGGGCCGCGGCGGCCGATCATGTGCACCTCGCGGACCTTGCTGGACATCAGGGTCTCCAGCACCGGCTGCGAGATGTCGGTCTCGCGCAGGTCGTCGGGGTCCCTGATCAGGATCCTGGCGACGTCCACCGCCACGTTGCCGACGCCGATCACCGCGACCGACTCGGCGTCCAGGCTGTACTTGCCGGGGTCGATGTCGGGGTGGCCGGAGTACCAGTTGACGAAGTCGGTGGCCGCGACGCTCCCCGGCAGGTCCTCGCCGGGGATGCCCATGCGCCGGTCGCGCATCGCGCCGGTCGCGTAGACCACCGCGTCGTAGCTGGTCAGCAGGTCTTCCCTGGTCACGTCCTGGCCGAGGTGCACTCCCCCGACGAAGCTGACGTTGTCGTGCTCGAGCACCTTGCGCAGGACCTCGGCGATCGACTTGATCGACTTGTGGTCGGGCGCGACACCGTACCTGACCAGCCCGTACGGCGTGGGCAGCCGGTCCACGACGTCAACCTTCACCTGATGCGGGGGGTCGAGCGCGGCGGCTTGCTTGATCAGTGCCTCGGCCGTGTACAGGCCGGCCGGGCCAGAGCCAACCACGGCGACGTGAAGGGTCTTCATACCTCGCGATTCTGCATTACGCATGCTGCTCGTGCGCGAAATCCAGCGTTCTCTGAGCTACGGCCTCGGTGATCGCCCTGGCAAGGTGCTGCGGGGCCAGTCCCATTTCCTCCAGAATCTGGGAGCGCTCGCCGTGGTCAAGAAATTCCTGCGGCAGGCCGAACGTCCGGGCCGGGGTGTCCACGTCGTTGTCGCGCAGCAGCCGGCACACCGCGTCGCCGAAGCCGCCCACGCGCCCGTTGTCCTCCACGGTTACCACCAGCCGGTGCGCGCGCGCCGCCGCCACCAGGGCCTCGTCCAGCGGCTTGACCCAGCGCGGGTCGATGACCGTGACGCCGATGCCCTGGTCGGCAAGGCGCTCGGCGGTCGCGGCCCCGACGCCGGCCATCGTCCCCGCCCCGAGCAGCAGCACGTCCTGCCCCGCCCCGGCGGCGGGCCTGGCCAGCACGTCCATGCCGCCGAGCCTGCCGATCGCGTCGATCTCGGCCCCGACCGCTCCCTTCGGGTAGCGCAGCACGGTCGGGCCGTCGCTGACCGCAACGGCCTCGTCGAGCAGCTCGGCGATCCGGGTCGCGTCCCGGGGCGCGGCGATCTTCAGCCCGGGGACCACCTGCAGGATCGAGCCGTCCCACATGCCGTGATGGCTCGCTCCGTCCGGGCCGGTCACCCCGGCCCGGTCGAGCGCGACCGTGACCGGCAGCCGGTGCAGCGCCACGTCCATCAGCAGCTGATCGAAGGCCCGGTTCAGGAACGTCGCGTAGACCGCGACCACCGGGTGCATGCCGCCCATGGCCAGGCCGGCCGCGCTGGTCATCGCGTGCTGCTCGGCGATGCCCACGTCGAACACCCGGTCGGGGAAGGCCCGCGCGAACGCGCCAAGGCCGGTCGGGTGCAGCATCGCGGCGGTGACCGCGACCACGTCGGGGCGCCGGGCGCCGATCGCGGCCAGCTCCTCGCCGAACACCTCGGACCAGGTCCGGCTTGGCACCACCGGGCGAGCCTGCGCCGCGCCGGTCACCGGCGGAGCCGCGGGCACCTGGTGCAGGCAGTCCTCCTCGTTCTGCTCGGCGAGCGCGTAGCCGAATCCCTTCCTGGTGATCACGTGCACGATCACCGGGCCGCCGAAGTCGCTGGCGCGGCGCAGCGCGTGCTCCATGATCTGCTCGTCGTGGCCGTCGATCGGCCCCACGTACTTCAGGCCGAGGTCCTCGAACAGCACCTGCGGCTGCAGCACGTCCTTGATGCCCTTCTTGATCCCGTGCAGCGTCTCGTACAGCGGCGGCCCGACCACCGGGGTGTGCGACAGCGTGGTCTTGATGTAGTCGAGGACGTGCTCGTAGCGCTGGGAGACCCGCACGGCCGAGAGGTGGTCGGCGAGCCCGCCGATCGTGGGCTGGTAGGAGCGGCCGTTGTCGTTGACGACGATCACGATCCGGCTGTTCTTGTTCACCGCGATGTTGTTCAGCGCTTCCCAGGCCATGCCGCCGGTCAGCGCGCCGTCACCGATCACGGCCACCACGGTCCGGTTCGTCTCGCCGCGCAGCCGGTAGGCCTTGGCCAGCCCGTCGGCGTAGCACAGGCCGGTCGAGGCGTGCGAGTTCTCGACCAGGTCATGCTCGGACTCGGCCCGGCTCGGGTACCCGGAGATGCCGCCGGCCTGCCGCAGCGTGCCGAACCGCGCGTGCCGCCCGGTGAGCAGCTTGTGCACGTACGCCTGGTGCCCGACGTCGAACACGATCCGGTCGACCGGCGAGTCGAACACCCGGTGCAGCGCGATCGTCAGCTCGACCACGCCCAGGTTCGGCCCGAGGTGGCCGCTGGTCCTCGACACGGTCTCGATCAGGACATCCCGGATTTCACTGGCCAACCGGGGCAGCTGGTCCGCGCTGAGCGCCTTGAGGTCTCGCGGACTTGAGATGGTCTCCAGCAGCGTCACTGGCCCCGCTCCTTTGTGGTCGTCGGGCCTGAACGGGCAGCCGGTCGGCCGGTCACGCAGCACACGAGAGCCGGTCCGGGCATCCCCTGAGTCTAATTCCGCGCCGATCGGCGCCGCACCGCGCCGTTGACGCTGGCGTCAGCCGCCGGGATCTCGTGCGGGTTCGGGCAGGGTAACGGCCCGGCCGGCCAGCAGCCCGGCCCAGAGCTGGAGGCCGAGCACCCCGACCAGCGCCAGCACCGGGACCGTCCAGCCGCCGGTCGCCGTGTGCAGGAACCCCACGGCGAGCGGCCCGGCCGCCGCGATCAGGTAACCGGCGCCCTGGGCGAACCCGGACAGCGAGGCGGCGGTGGCCGGGTCCGGGGCCCTGGCCATCGTGAAGAAGATCGCCAGGCCGAGCGACGAGCCCTGCCCGAAGCCGAGCAGCAGGGTCCAGGCGGCGGCGGTGCCGGTCGGTGCGTACGCCGACCCGAGCAGCCCGCCGCCCGTGGCCAGGATCGTCACGGCGATGATCACGCGCTGGTCCCGGACGCGGTGCGCGAGCGCCGGCGCGAGCATCGCGGTGACCGCGTTGCCGAGGTTCATCAGCGCGAGCAGCCCGCCGGCCGCTGCCGCGGTCACGCCCCGGTCCCGGAACAGGGTGGGCAGCCAGGACAGCGTCGCGTAGTAGCCCAGGCTCTGCAGCCCCATGAACGCGCCGACCTGCCAGGCGAGCGCGTGCCGGTGCACGCCGGCCCTGGCCCGGGGCGCCACGCGCTCCGGGCTGGTGTGGTACCGGACCTGCGGCAGCCACAGCACCGCCGCCGCCACGGCCGGCACCGCCCACAGGCCGAGCGTGAGCGTCACCGGCCAGCCGGGCCCGTTGCCCGCCGCCTTGAACACCGGAACCGCGATCAGCGAGGCGACCACGGCGCCAACGCCGAGCATCAGCAGGTAGGCGCCGATCAGCAGGCCCGCGTGCTCCGGGTTGCGGCGCTTCACCAGGCTGGGCAGCAGCACGTTCATCAGCGCGATCGCCCCGCCCGCGAGCACCGTGCCGGGGAACAGCATCGATCCGGGCAGGGCGCCGCGCAGCAGCAGCCCGCCCGCCAGCAGCAGCAGTGCGCCCAGCAGCACCCGTTCCTCGCCGAACCCGCGGCTCAGCGGCGCGGCCAGCCCGGAGAACAGCGCGAAGCAGATCACCGGGACGGCGGCCAGCACCGTAATCGAGGCGCTGGACAGGTGCAGCGCGGCGGACAGCTCGGGGAAAACCGGGGGCAGGCTGGTGATCGCGGCACGCAGGTTGACCGCGAGCACCATGATCCCGGCCGTGAGCAGGATGACCGCGGCCCGGCCCGCCCGCGGCTTGCGATCCGGCCGCCCGCCGGCCGCGTGCGGAACGTCGGCCTTGCCGGGGGTGTCAGAGTGGCGCACCCAAAGACGCTACCGTTGCCAGGTGAGCGAGCAGGAGGGGCGCGGTGGCGCCTGGACTGAGGAGCGAGGAGCGAAAGCGACGAGCGACGAGGGAAGGTGCCGCCTTAAGGCGCCCCGAAGGCGAGCGGGGACTCAGTGGGGGAAGAAACAGTGACCAGCGGGCAGCCAGACATCGCCGGCCTGCGGCACGGGCTGGACGAGGTGGACAGCGGGATCGTCCGCCTGATCGCCAGGCGCCGCGACCTGATCGCCGCGATCGCGCAGGCCAAGGAGCACTCCGAGGCCGGGATCCAGGACCCGGAGCGGGAACAGCGGGTGCTGGACGGCGTCGTGGCCGTGGCCACCGACCTGGGCGTCTCCGCCAGCCTGGTGCGCGCGATCTTCCGGGAGCTGATCAGCGATTCGGTGGCCCAGCAGGCGCGGCACCTGAACGGGGACGGCGGCGGGCGGGTCCGGGTCGCGTTCCAGGGCGCCGCGCACTCCTACAGCGACGCCGCAGCCCAGAAATACCTGGCCGGGCGCGGCCTGGCCGGTGACCTCACCGGCTTCCGCACGTTCCGGGAGGCGGCCGACGCGCTGCTGGCCGGCGACGTTGATCTCGCGGTGCTGCCGATCGAGAACACCACCGCCGGGAGCATCAACGAGGTCTACGCCGTGCTGCGCTCGCACGAGCTGTTCATCGTCGGCGAGGAGACCTGGAAGGTCGACCACTGCCTGGCCGCCACCGCCGAGGTCCCGCTGTCCTCGCTGACCCGGATCCTGTCGCATCCCCAGGGACTCGAGCAGTGCTCCCAGTTCCTGCTGTCCCTGCCGAACGCCGAGCCCACCACCTATTTCGACACCGCCGGGGCGATGCAGGCGGTGGCGGAGTCGGGCGACCCCACCGTCGCGGCGATCGCCTCCGCCGAGGCCGCCGCCGCGTACGGGCTCGTCGTGCTGCGCCGGGGGATCAACGACCTCGACGACAACTTCACCAGGTTCGTGGCGCTGTCGGCGACTCCGGCAACCGTGGACCTGCGGGTTCCCTGCAAGACGAGCCTGATCCTGGTCACCGGGCACGAGGAGGGCGACCTGCTGCGCTGCCTCGAGGTGCTGTCCGGCAGCGGTCACTCGATGACGAAGCTGGAGTCCCGGCCGCGACCCGGGCGGCCCTGGGAGTACATGTTCTTCCTCGACTTCGAGGGCAACGCGGCCGACCCGCGGACCGCGGCGGCGCTCGATGAGCTGCGGTCGGCGGCGCTGTTCGTCAAGGTGCTCGGCAGCTACCCGGCCAAGGCGCTGCGGGCCCCGGCCAGGCCCGGCGACCTGCCCGG
>JASHOI010000460.1 GCA_030041195.1 Streptosporangiaceae bacterium
CAGCAGGGAATGTCTCAGCCTCGCGTCATACCTCGGCCACCGCCGCGTTAAGTACGCGGCATTGGGTCATGGCACCAGTTCCGGGTTGCGCAGCTCGATCCGGCCCGGGCCGGCCAGGGCGACACCGAACAGGAAGATGTCGCAGTCGGCGGGAATCTCCGCGGCCACCTCGCGCGTGACCCATTCGCTGCCGGCGGAGACCTCGGCGAACGTGTTGTCTGGGTCGGCGAGGACGGCTTGCTCGGTCAGCGGTTCCCGCAGATGCGGTCCGGGATGCCCGTGGCTGTGCCGCAGGAACAGCCCTGCACGGCCCGGGCCGTCCGCGGTGCGGCGGACCTGGGCGCGGAAGATAACCGTGGAGCCGCGTAGTCGTCGGCGAACACTTCCTGGCCCAGGAAGGCGAATCCGGCCGACTCGGGGACTGTCGAGGAGATCACCGCGGTCCCTTGCTCGGTGGCGCAGGTGTAGTCGTGTACCCGGGCAGGGTCAGAGCGAGGGCAGGTACCGCTCCAGCTCGAACTCGGTGACCTGGCGGCGGTACTCCTCCCACTCGGCGCGCTTGTTGCGCAGGAAGAAGTCGAAGACGTGCTCGCCGAGCGTCTCGGCGACGAGCTCACTGCCCTCCATGACGTTGCAGGCTTCGGACAGGCTCTGCGGCAGCGGCGCGATGCCGAGCGCGCGGCGCTCGGCCGAGGTGAGCGCCCACACGTCGTCCTCGGCCCCGGGCGGCAGCTCGTAGTCGGCCTCGATCCCCTTCAGCCCGGCCGCGAGGATCACCGCGAAGGCCAGGTACGGGTTGCAGGCCGAGTCGATCGAGCGGAACTCGATCCGGGTCGCGTTCCCCTTCTGCGGCTTGTACATCGGCACCCGGACCAGGGCCGACCGGTTGTTGTGGCCCCAGCAGATGTAGGCGGGCGCCTCGCCGCCGGCTCCGGCGATCCGCTCATCACCGCCCCAGAGCCGCTTGTATGAGTTGACCCACTGGTTGCACACGGCGGTGATCTCCGCCGCGTGGGTGAGCAGGCCCGCGATGAACGCCCGGCCGAGTTTGGACAGCTGAAACTCCGCGCCCGGCTCGTAGAAGACGTTGCGGTCGCCCTCGAACAGCGACATGTGCGTGTGCATGCCCGAGCCGGGATGCTCGGTAAAGGGTTTGGGCATGAACGAGGCGTAGACCCCCTGGTCCAGCGCCACTTCCTTCATCGCGAGCCGGAACGACATGATGTTGTCGGCCGTGGTCAGCGCGTCCGCGTAGCGCAGGTCGATCTCCTGCTGGCCCGGTGCTCCCTCATGGTGGCTGAACTCGACCGAGATGCCCATGCTCTCCAGCATGTCGATCGCGCTGCGCCGGAAGTCGTGTGCGATGTTGTGCGGGGTGTGGTCGAAGTAGCCGCCGTTATCGATCGGCTGCGGCTTGATCCCCGGCTCCGGCTTCTCGCGCAGCAGGAAGAACTCGATCTCGGGGTGGGTGTAGAAGCTGAACCCGAGGTTGGCCGCGCGGCCGAGCGCACGCTTGAGGACGTGGCGGGGATCGGCGTAGGAAGGTGTGCCGTCCGGCATCAGGATGTCGCAGAACATGCGGCCGACCGCCGCCTCGCCGCGCAGCGGCATCAGCTGGAACGTCGACGGATCGGGCCTGGCGATCATGTCCGCCTCGTAGACCCGGGCAAAGCCCTCGATCGCCGATCCGTCGAACCCGATGCCCTCGCCGAACGCGCCCTCGAGCTCGGCCGGGGCGACCGCCACGGACTTCAGGTAACCGAGCACGTCGGTGAACCACAAGCGGACAAAACGGACGTCACGCTCCTCGAGCGTGCGCAGCACGAACTCTTCCTGCCTATCCACGCCGTCAGTCTGCCCCGCCCGTGTTTCCGGCGCGTTAACACCCCCCACCTCAAACGGCCCGGCAGGCACCGGGGGCGCCTTGGATAGCGGCAATCTTTCGGCGTGCGGAATTCCACAGGCGATCGTGGTTATCCACAATTGCTTTGCCCGCGTACCAGCACTGGGGCATGGCGTATGCACAGGGTGCACTGCGCTGCAGCCGTGATCTCCACAGACGGAGACGTGTTACGCACCTAGCGATGCACAGGGCAATACGGATAGCTTCTCCTTCCGGGTTACCCGGTGGAGCGCCAGTTCATTGTGCTGCCACCACGGGAGGGGCATGGACATCCGATCGGGTCAGAAGGCGGCATGGGAAAACAAGGTCGCCAAGGGCTTCAACACGACCGATGTGCCGCTGGAGTTCTGCCTGCTGTCAGGGGAGCTTGCCGAGGCCTTCGACGCCTGGCGCAAGGGGCGCGAGGACTTGGGCGAGGAGCTGGCGGATGTGGCGATCTACCTACTCGGCTTGGCCGAGATGACCGGGATCGACCTGCAGGGTGAGGTCGAGGCGAAAGTCGCCAAGAACGTGTCGCGGGTCTACCGCCGGTTGCCCAATGGAGCCCTCATCAAGGACGTATCCAGACCGGATCGTTAGGTCGCTGATGACGGTGCGGACCCTCACGAGGGGAATCGATACGTTACCGTAATCTGCGATATTCGAAAATAGATACTACCTGAGTGCCTGATCCGGTATTCTGTACGTACGGGCAATCGATTCACCTCGTTGGGAGTGACCAGCAACGGAATCAGGCGAGCGGAACAGCGAGCCACGCGGC
>JASHOI010000461.1 GCA_030041195.1 Streptosporangiaceae bacterium
GAGGGCAGCAGCCCGGCCGCGGCGGCGCGCTGCGCCATGTCCGCGGCCGCGGCCGGCTGAATGGCCCGGATCTGCACGTTGCCGCGGGCGGTGAGGTCAACGCGGCCGTCGCCGAACCGTTCGGCTATGGCGGCGAGCGACCGCAGCCGGGCGCCACTGGCGTAGCCGCCGGGCAGCCGGATCCGGGCGACGAGCCCGTCGCGCGCCTCATGCAGGTCGAGGATCCCCGGACATGCGTCTGGTGTGGTCATCGGCCGCTCGCCAACAAAGTCCCCACGGCAGGCCGACAGTAGCGGGCGGTAATAGCCATGGTCAACGCCGGGGGCTTGGCCGCTGGAGCGGCGGGCGACTTGTCGGGAAGCTCCGTCAGCGCGCTCAGCCCACGCGAAGGGTCACCGCGCTCAGCCGATGCGAACGCGCGGCGCTTACGATAGGAGGGCAGCCCGGTACCCGTCGTTCGTTGTGATCGCTGGAGGCAGCTTTGATGGCCTGGCCAGCGCGCGAGATCGGAACAGGGGATGACCGTGGCCACTTGCGCGCGTCGCACGCCGACCGGGACCGCGTGGTCGACAAGCTCAAGGCCGCATACGTGTATGGCTTGGTGACCAAGGAGGAGTTCGACGCCAGGGTCGGCCAGACGTTCGCTGCGCGCACTTTTGCGGAACTGGCAGCGGTTACCTCCGACATCCCAGCCGGGCTGGCGCCGGCGCCCCCTCCGCTCGAGCTCGCACGGGACAATCCCGCGGCACGCACGGGGCCAGGGCCGCGTGATCGCGCGTTCGTGGCGATGGCCGTGCTCGCGGGACTGCTGTTCGCTGCCGCCTGCTTTGCCAGTAACGCGTTGACCCCAGCGCTCTTGCTGGGAGCGTTCGGCAGCGCATTCGTGTCCTTGTGCGCACAGCGCGGTTCCCGCTCCGGCGGTCAGCCGCCGCCGCGGCGAAAAGTGCACGGCGGTCCGGGAGCGGGTCGCCGGGTGGCGCCTGCTGCACCGGCAGAACGGCCCCGGGATACTCGCAATCCCTGGGCACCCGGCAGCGCTGAGGCAGCGCGGCGCCATTCTCTGCGCCCCCAGGTGTCCAGCTAGTACTCGCGGCGCCTCCCCGGTTCCCCGGCCAGCGGCGCTCCGTGATCGCGCGGCCCGGTAAAAGGTGTTCAATGGTGCGCATGGCAGTGAGCCCGGCATTTACCGAAGCCGATATCAAAGGCGCCGCGGGAGACAGATCATTCGCGCGTGGCCGAGAGTATCTCGACGCCGTCGAGGACCTGGAAATTGGCAGCGCGGAGATCACCGCGAGCGTCCACGGCAACAGCGAGTACCGCGTCAGTTTGGCATTCGGCGATGACGGGCTCACCGGCGACTGCACGTGCCCCTACGGCAGGGAGGGTTTCTTCTGCAAGCACTGCGTCGCGGTCGGGCTGGCCGTCCTGAAGATCGGCGACGACGTGCCGCGACACATCGAGGCCACGCGAGCCGGCCGCCAGGCGCTCGACTCCTGGCTGGAGTCGCTCTCGAAGGAGGATCTGCTCGCCGAGCTGTTAGCGCTGCTGCGCGAGGACCGCGCGCTGCGCCGGCGCTTCGAGTTGCGCGCAGCGTCGGTGAACGCAGACACCGTGACCCTCCGCCGCGCGGTCAGGGATCTGATCATGCTGCCCCGCAGCGGCTACGTCGAGTACAGCGAGGCTCCCAACTACGCCAACGACGTGCACAAGGCGGCTACTGCGATCGGCGATCTGATCGACTCCGGGGGAGCGGCGGACGCGATCGGGATCGCCCGCGAGGCGATCGCCCTGCTGACCGACGCGCTCGGGCATGTCGACGACTCTTCGGGCTTTGCCGGCGAAGCCGCGTACGAGCTGGTGGATGTCCACTTGCGTGCCTGCGAGGCTGCGCCACCCGACCCCGCTTCGCTGGCCAACTACCTCGCGGACCTGCTGCTGGGCGACGAGTATGGGCTCGGGCCGGATCTCGGTGACTACGCCGAGCTGCTCGGCGACCGGGGCTCGGCCATTGTCCGCGAGCGGGCGGCAGCCGCCTACGCCAGGGATCCGAAGGACTGGCAGGCGAGAAGCCTGATGGAGAGGATCGCCCGGGCCGACGGGGACGTCGATGCCGTGGTCGCGATCTACGCCGCCGACCTCAGCAACAGCGGCTGGACCCACCTTCTCATCGCCCGGGAACTCGACGCGGCCGGCCGGGACCGTGACGCGCTCGAATGGGCCGAGCGTGGCCTGCGCGAGGCGGAGCGGCCGGACTACCGGCTCGTCGACTACCTGGCCGACCGGTACGCGGCCGTCGGCCGGAACGAGGACGTGCTCAGGCTGCGCCGCGACCAGTTCCGTGCCGAGCGGACGCTGGCCAACTACCAGGCGCTGCGGCAGGCAGCGGGGGAGTGCGGCGAGTGGGCAGCGGAGCGCGAGAGCGCGCAGGCCCTGTTGCGCGACGATGCACGCCGGCTGCGCTTCAGGGTCCCATGGGCCTGGGGCGGCGGCCCGGTCCTGATCGACGCGTTGCTCGACGATGGCGACCTGGACGCCGCCTGGACCGCGGCCGAGGACACCGGCGCCACGACCGGCGATCAGTGGGTACGGCTGGCCGACGCGTCGGCCGACACCCGCCCGGCCGACGCCCTGGCCGCGTACCTCAGGGTCGTCGAGTCGCTGAAGGAAATGACCGGCAACGACATCTACCAGCGGATGGCGAACCTGCTGCTCGCGGCTCGCGCCTGCCACGAGTCCCTCGGCACCGTTGCCGAGTTCCGGCGCTACGTGGCTGCGCTGCGGCTGGACCAGAAGCGCAAGCGCAACCTGATGAAGATCCTCGACCAGAACGGCCTCTGAGCCGAGCCCCGCGCCCCGAGCCCCGCGCCCCGCGGGCCGCCACCGGGCGCTGCCGCAAAGAGTGTCGTGGGGCCCACGCTGTTCCTCTTTGAACAGCGTGGGCCCCACCACCTCGTTGAGCCGGGCTCGAGTACCGGAAATGGTGCCCGTTATGCCCTGTTCCGCGAGCGCTGTCCGGGCCAATTTCGGACTGCGGCGAGATTTGGGCCGGTCCTGGCTGAATTCGGGTCACGCCGTTACCGGGGGAGCGACGGCCCGCTGGCCCCGCGCGCTTGACATAGGCGGTTCGGTTGACGTGCGTGCCCGGTGTACGCAAGAGTCGGCACAAGCACGCGACGGTCAGCGGAGGAAGCCGGTGCGAATCCGGCGCGGTCCCGCCACTGTCACCGGGGAGCAGACCCCAGCACGGCCACGGCCCGTTACGGGCGGGAAGGCCGGGGCGAGCACCGATCCGGGAGCCAGGACACTCCGGCCGCCGCGACCTTCGATCCGGGGCGAGGATCCCGAGGAGGACCCGTCGTGCCTTCAGGACCCAGCGGCAGCGTCGTCCTGCTGCTGTCCACGTCCGATACTGATTTGCTGGCCGCCAAGGCCAGCGGCGCGGACTACCGGCTCGCGAATCCGGCGCGCCTGGACCCGGCAGATCTCGCGCCGCTGCTCGACGGCAGCGACGTCGTGGTCGTGCGCCTGCTCGGCGGCGAGCAGGCGTGGCGCGAGGGGCTCGCGGCGCTGCGCCGCCAGCCGCTTCCGCTGATCGTCCTCGGCGGCGAGATCGTCCCGGACGCGGCGCTGATGGCGCTGTCCAGCGTTCCCGCTGGCATCGCCGCGCAGGCACACGAGTACCTGGCCCATGGCGGCCCGGGCAACCTGCGCGAGCTCGCCCAGTTCCTGGCCGATACCGTGCTGATGACCGGTCACGGCTTCGCCCCGCCCGAGCCGATGCCGGCGTGGGGAATCAGGCCGTGGCCGCCGGCCGAGGGCCGGCCTGCCACCAACGGCACGCCCGCCACCAACGGCACGCCTGGAGAGCCCGAGCAGCCGGTGGTCGCGGTGCTCTACTACCGGGCGCATGAGCTGGCGGGCAACACGAGCTTCGTCGACGCCCTCGCCGCCGCGATCGAGTCCTGCGGGGCGCGCCCGATGCCGGTCTGGTGCGCCAGCCTCAGGACCGCGCCGCCAGAACTCCTGCAGGCGCTGGGCCGGGCCGACGTGCTGGTCGTGACCGTGCTCGCGGCCGGGGGCACGGTTCCCGCGATGTCGCAGGCGGGCGGGGACGACGAGGCGTGGGACGTGGGCGCGATCGCCGCCCTGGACATCCCGGTCGTGCAGGCGCTGTGCCTCACCTCGCCGCGGGCGCAGTGGACCGAAGCGAATGCCGGGCTCAGCCCGCTCGACGCGGCCACCCAGGTGGCGATACCGGAGTTCGACGGCCGGATCATCAGCGTGCCGTTCTCGTTCAAGGAGACCGGCGACGACGGCCTGTCGCGGTACGAGCCAGATCCGGAACGGGCCGCGCGCGTGGCCGGGACAGCGGTCGCGCTGGCCCGGCTGCGGCACATACCCCCGGCCGAGCGGCGGATCGCGATCGTGCTGTCCGCCTACCCGACCAAGCACTCCAGGATCGGCAACGCGGTGGGCCTGGACACCCCGGCGAGCACCGTCCGGCTGCTGCGGGCGATGCGCGAGCGCGGCTACGACGTCGGCGCCGGCGAAGGGCCCGGCGCGCTGCCCGGCATCGAGCCACCGGACGGCGACGCGCTGATCCACGCGGTGATCGCGGCAGGCGGGCAGGACCCGGAGTGGCTCACCGACGAGCAGCTGGCGACCGCTGCGGTGCGGATCCCGGCCGCGCAGTACCGCGCCTGGTTCGGCCGGCTGCACGCGGAACTCCGGACCAGCATGGAGCAGGCTTGGGGGCCGCCGCCCGGCCAGCTGTTCGTGGACCGGGCCGGCAGCGAAGACCCGGACGG
>JASHOI010000462.1 GCA_030041195.1 Streptosporangiaceae bacterium
TCGCCGTCGCCGCAGCCGCCGCGACCGTGGCGACGGTGGCCGGGGTTTTGGTTGCCCTGCCCGCGACCGCACCCGGGCACGCGCCGGCGCGCCCTCAGCTCACGGTGCCGGCGGCCGGAGCCGGGCTCGCACCGCAGCACCTCACGGCCCGCCCGGACCAGTTCGTCTACACCGAGCAGTTCTTCAAGGGCGCAGAGTCCGTGAGCGTCACCCGGAACGGGACGCGCGTGATCGATGTGCCGCCCGGTGAGCAGCGGATGTGGCTGTCCGCCGATGGCAGGCGCGGCATGACCGGCACGCATCGCGGGCTTTCCAGCCGCGCCTGGTCCCCCCTGGCCGGCCTGGAATCCATGTGCAGCCCGGCCGATCCGTCCGCCGGGCTGCCGCACGAGGTCTGCTACCCCGGCTATCGGACCGATCTCCCGGACACGGTCGCCGGCATGCGCTCCTACCTGCTGCGGCAGGACGGCCCCAACGGGCCGGCCGCCTACCGGCTGCTGGGCGGCATCGTGAACAACAGCTCGGCCGCTGGCCTGCTGGTGCCGAACGCCAGCTACGCGCTGATGTACCGGGCCGCGCTCACGGTCACGGGCGTTTACCGGGTACCGCACGCCACCACAATCGCCGGGACCGCCGGCATCGGGGTCGCCGCGTGCGTGCCCGGCTCGATCAGCAAGGGCAGCATGCCCCGCTTCCACGGCTGCTCCTATCGCACCGAGCTGATCTTCGACGCGCGGACCTACGAGCTCATCGGCGTTGACCACCTGACCGCGCCGGGCAGGCCCGCGCTGCCGGGCAGGGAGGACTCCGCGCTGCTGAGCATCGCCGTGGTCAGCAAGCCCGGCCAGCTCCCCTGACCGGGCCCGCGGCTGTGGCCGATCACCGCGGCAGCGCGCTGGCTCGCCAGCCGCCCGGCCCCCGCGAGACCGGGCTGCGCACCATCCGGGACCGCGATGACCAGCCGTAACGGGCAGCCCCGCCGGCTCTGGCCTGCCCCGGCCGGTGCAGCCGGGCGCTAAGCACGGCGACCAGGGCGGCGATCTCCTCCGGCGTCGGGTCTCCCCTGACGATCGTGAGCCTTGGCTCCATGGTCAGCTCCTCGACTTGCCGACGCCGATGCCGAACTGGCGGTGCACCCGGACCCAGAACGCGTCCCGGAGCCACTCCCTGGCCTCCTGGTAGGACCGCAGCGACAGGCCGAGTTCCTTCTCCGCCTCGACCAGCAGCTCCTTGTCGATGACCGGCGGCAGGATCGGCCCGGGCAGCAGGTCGCGGATGTTGTCCTCGCCGCGGGTCAGGATCCACTTCTGCGCCACGTGCTCGCCGGCCTCCTCGACCCGCTCCTTGTCCAGGCCGCGCCTGGTCGCCGCTGCCGCCGCCGCTGCGGAGGCCGGGGTGTGCGCCGCCTTGGCCGGCAGCGGCTGCCGCGGCGCGTGCCGTTCGCCGAACACCTGCGCGGGTGACGGGGCGGCCGAGCCGGACAGACCCGCCCCGGGCTGGCCGGGCCTGGCCGTGCCGGGGCCCGGCGCGGGGACCGGCTCGGGCGCGAGCTGCCTGGTGAAGAACGGCTCGACGAACGAGCGCTCGAGCACCTCGACGGTGTCCGACTCCCAGACCAGCCGCTCGGCCTGGTTCGTGCCGTACGGCGGCTCGATGCCCCACAGGTGCACCCGGACGCCGAACGCCTGGGCGGCCTCCACGGCGGGAACCATGTCCTCGTCGCCGGCCACCAGGACCGCGTCGGTGATCGCCCGGTGCCTGGCCAGCGCCTCCATGTCGGCGCGGATCTGGGCGTCCACGCCCTTCTGCTGGCCGCGGGCGTTGAGGTTGCCGAGGCGGAGCTTCACCCACGGCATCTGGGCGATGACCCGCTGGTCGATGGTGGGCACCCGGTCGCGGGCCGCGTCGTACCAGTAGACCCGGAGCAGTTCGCCGCGCACCTGGTCGTCGGCGTGCCGGGTGAGCGCCTGGATCAGCTTGTCCGCGTCGACCCGGTACTCACGGCGGGACGCGGCGCCGAACAGCAGCTCGCCGGCGGACGCGTAGATATACCCGACATCGACCATGATGGCGTAGCGGGACAGAAGTGGCAGCGGTGATCCGTTCTCGGTCATGGTGCTCACGACTCTATCTACTGCCAGGCCAGATGCCCGGCTACGGCGGACGAGGGTCGTCTAGGCAACCGGCTATAGAGGGATATTGCCGTGCTTGCGCGGCGGGAGCGTCTGGCGCTTGGTCCGCAGCGTGCGCAGCGACCTGATCACCTGGGCGCGGGTCTCGGCGGGACGGATGACGGCGTCGACGTAGCCGCGCTCAGCGGCGATGTACGGGTTCGCCAGCGTGTCCTCGTACTCGGTGATCCGGGATTCCCGCAGCGCGGCCTGCTCCTCCGGGGTGGCGGCTGCGGTGAGCTCGCGGCGGTACAGGATGTTCACCGCGCCCTGGGCGCCCATCACCGCGATCTGCGCGGTCGGCCAGGCCAGGTTGATGTCGCCGCCGAGGTGCTTGGACCCCATGACGTCGTACGCGCCGCCGTAGGCCTTGCGGGTGATCACGGTGATCTTGGGCACGGTGGCCTCGGAGTAGGCGTAGATGAGCTTGGCGCCGTGGCGGATGATGCCGCGCCATTCCTGGTCGGTGCCGGGCAGGAAGCCCGGGACGTCCACGAAGGTCAGCACCGGGATGCTGAACGCGTCGCAGGTCCGCACGAACCGCGCTGCCTTGTCCGAGGCGTCGATGTCCAGGCACCCGGCGAAGTGCATCGGCTGATTGGCCACCACGCCGACGGACGCGCCCTCGATCCGGCCGAAGCCGACCACGATGTTTTTGGCAAAACCCGCGTGGATCTCCAGGAAGTCCCCGTCGTCCAGGATCCGGGCGATCACCTCGTGCATGTCGTACGGCTGATTGGGCGAGTCGGGAATGACCGTGTCGAGCTCGGCGTCGGCGTCGGTGATCTCCAGGATCGCCGGGTCGTCGCTGGCCGGCAGGTCGGGCTCGTCCAGGTTGTTGGACGGCAGATAAGACAGCAGCTCGCGGGCGAAGCTGAGGCAGTCGTCCTCATCCTTGGCCTCGTAGTGCGCCACGCCGGACTTGACGTTGTGCGCGTAGGCGCCGCCGAGGTCCTCGAAGCTGACCTCCTCACCGGTCACGGTCTTGATCACGTCGGGACCGGTGATGAACATGTGCGAGGTGCCCTCGACCATCAGCGTGAAGTCGGTGATCGCGGGCGAGTACACCGCGCCGCCGGCGCAGGGCCCCATGATCAGCGAGATCTGCGGGATCACCCCGGAGGCCATCACGTTCCGGTAGAAGATCTCGGCGAACAGGCCGAGCGCGACCACGCCCTCCTGGATTCGCGCACCGCCGCCGTCGTTGATGCCGACCACCGGGCAGCCGGTCTTCAGCGCGTGGTCCATCACCTTGACGATCTTCTCGCCGTAGACCTCGCCCAGCGAGCCGCCGAACACGGTGAAGTCCTGGCTGAACACGCACACCGGCCGGCCGTCCACGGTGCCGTAACCGGTCACGACCCCATCCCCGTAGGGCCGGTTGGCCTGCATGCCGAAGTCGTGGGCGCGGTGCCGGGCCAGCTCGTCGAACTCGGTGAACGAGCCGGGGTCGAGCAGGCCGTCGATCCGTTCCCGCGCGGTCATCTTGCCCCTGGCGTGCTGACGTTCGACCGCGCGCTGCGACCCGGCGTGCACCGCCTCGTACCGGCGCTTCTCCAGGTCGGCGATCTTGCCCGCCGTGGTGTGCGGTGCTGGCTGGTCTTTGTCGGCTGGCGGGAGGGGTTCGGTGGCCATGCCGCACAGATTAGCCCTGGCCAGCGGGTGCCCGGAGAGTCGCCTCTGGACACACTTCCGAAACATAACTAGCCTTACAGGTGCTTATTACCGGCGAGTAGCCAGGCCGCCGATGGCCGGCGTGGTCCCGGCACCGCCAGAGACCGAGGATCGTCGCGGTGTCCGGTCCAGCAGCGGGTTCCGGAGCCGGCAGAGCTGAGTTGCGACTCGCCGGCCAGGGAACCCGCGCCGCGAACGGCCTTACCGGCGGCGCGCGCAACGGTGCGGTCCGGGGTTCATCGCGAGCCGGGCGGGAGACGCTGCCGGGGGCGGGCGGGTGGCCAGCGATCCCGGCCAAGGTTGCCGACCAGCTCCGGCCGGTGCTGCCCACGCTCGTCGAGGAGATGGTCGCGGAGATCCAGGCGAGCGTGGCCGAGTACGCGCGGCCGGGCGACGGCTCGTACGCCCGTGCCGTGCACCGCGGCGCCGAGGAGGCGGCGCAGCAGTTCGTGGACCGGATCGCCGACCCCGACACGTCCTGGGACCGGGCCGCCGAGGTGTTCCGCAGGCTCGGCGAGGGCGAGGCCAGCGAGGGCCGCAGCCTGGAGGCACTGCAATCGGCGCTGCGCGCCGGGGCCAGGGTGGCGCTGCGCTGGCTGACTCATGCCTCGCAGTGGATGGAGTCACCGCTGGAGACGCTGGGCCTGCTCGCCGAGGCCCTGTTCGTGTTCCTCGACGAGATCGCGGCGCTGTCCGCCGAAGGGTATGCGCAGGCCCAGGCGCGGGTGGCCGGCGAGCTGCAACGCCGTCAGCGCCGCCTGCTCGGTCTGCTGCTCGCCGAGCCCCCGGCCGCTGCCCAGGCCGTCAGCGAGGCGGCCCGGCTGGCGCAGTGGCGCCAGCCCCGGCTGGTGTCGGTGGTCGTGCTGGCCACCCGCAGCCAGCCCGGCGGCCCGCTTCCGGCGCTGCCCGCCGAGGTCCTGCAGGATCTCGATCGCACCCCCCCGGTCCTGATCGTCCCCGACCCATACGGGCCCGGCCGCCGGGACATGCTCGACCGCGGCCTGCACGGGCTGCGGGGCGCCGTCGGCCCGCCGGTCGGCCTGCGCGACGCCGCAAAGTCGCTGCACTGGGCGCAGGAAGCGCTGGCCCTGGCCGAGCAGGGCGTGTTCGGCGACTGCGCGGTCGTGCACTGCGACGACCACCTGACCGACATGGTGCTGCGCCGGGGCGGGGACCTGCTCGACCGGCTCGAAGCGCGGCGGCTCGCGCCGTTGCGAGGAATGGCGGCCGGCCGCAGGGACATGCTGGCCGAGACCCTGCTGGCCTGGCTGGAGACGGGCAAGAGCAGCAGCGTCGCGTCCCGTCTGTTCATCCACCCGCAGACCGCCCGGTACCGGCTGCACAAGCTGCAGGACCTGTTCGGTGACCAGCTCGACAACCCCGACGCCAGGTTCGAGCTCGCCCTGGTGCTGCGGGCCCGGCATGGAGGCCCGCAGCAGCATCCGAATGATCCGCGGGTGACCCGCGGCCCGGCTTCCCATCCCGCCTCATCGGCCGCCGCGCCGCGCCGCGCGGCGCCGGTCAGGGACCCGGCGTGTCGGCCCGCTCCCCGGGCGGACGGCGCTCGGACCGGCCATCAGGCTGGGTCCCGTTAGCTGAGCCCGGTCGCTGGGCTGCGGCGGTCCCGCGGTCGGCCGCGGGCTGGGTCTGCCCCGGGGCCGGTGCA
>JASHOI010000463.1 GCA_030041195.1 Streptosporangiaceae bacterium
GTCAGGGCAAGCTGCGCCTCGAAGCCGATCGAGCCCAGGTCGTGGCCCGGGCTGAGCCGAACGTCGGCATCTTGTGCAGCGGCGAGAACATTTCGCCTGCCTCGCGTAGTTCTGTTCCGCCGAGCCTTCCAGCTTCTTGAGCCTGGCTTCAAGGTTAGGCGACGAAGATCTTCTGGCGGTGCCAGTCGAGGTACTTGCGGGCGGGAGGCTGGGCGCTGGCGGGAAGCAGCAGGGTCTCCCGCAGGGGAGGCCGCCCGTAATACTGCCTGGCCAGCGGGTCAGCCGCGGTGGCGTCGGACAGCGAGCGGGCAACATGGATGCGCAGCCCGCCGTTCACAGCAAGCAGGCCGGTGTCAAAGGCCACATCGTGGGCCGGGCAGGCCGCCAGCCCGTTGCGCGGATCAAGGCGCTCGCTGGGCGTGCTGTCCTTCCACGGCTTGATGTGCCCGGCCAGCAGCATCCTCTTGGCGCAGAACGCCACGGGCCGCAGCCCGCAGAACACACACTGGCTGCCACAGTTCGCCAGCACCTGCTGCGCGAACACATGCTGGCCCACCCGGGCCGCCGCCAGCAGGATCCGCTCGGTCTCCAGCGGCGACCAGGCACCGCGGCTGGCGTCACGTTCAAGCTCCTGGCGAAGGCTCTCCTCCAGCACCGACAGATCCAGCTCGTCCTGGCCCAGCAAGGTCAGCTCGCCGCCCTGCTCCAGGCCCAGAAAGTCCGGCAGGCGCCCAGGCCCGACACCTTCGGCGCGCGCCGCGTGCAGCAGCAACCGGTAGATCCCGGAGAAGCGGGCCGGGTCATCCCGCAGCATCGCGCCGGCGAGCACGTCCCACCGTGCCCCGTGGGACCGCGAACCGTCCAGGTTGGCCATCTTGGCCAGCACGCTGGACGGTGGCCGGGAGAACAGCTGGGCCAGCGACGGGATTGGCTCGGGCGCCCGATGCGCGGTACTGCCGCCGAAATGGCGGTGGTTCACCAAGAACGACGCGGCCAGGCACAACAGCGTCTCCACAGGAAGGAACGCGACCTGCCTGCCCCGCTGCACCGGACGCCGCTCCAGCAGCACCCGGAACTGCGCCCGCGCATCGCCTGCCGTCAGATCCAGGTAATCCGCGAGGGCGGCCACCCGCCGAGGCTACTCCCACGCCGACCCGCCTCGGCGCACGAACTGCCCTCGCAGGGGCTGCTCCGCTCAGGTGGAGGAGCGGCGTACTTCGCCGGTCACGGGGTTGAGCCAAGCGATCTCACGGAACTTGCCGAAGTCGGTGTCGGTCGACACCACGGTGAGACCATGCTCGCGGGCCAGCGCGGCCAGGTGCGCGTCCGGGATCAGATTCCCGGTAGGCCCGGCGTCCTCGATGATCTCACCGAGCAACTGCCGGTGGCGTGAGCCTGGCGCGGGTATCCAGGCGCCGGGCCGCGCCAGCCATTCCTCGGCGCGCTGCCACGCCTCGGCGGGCGCTGCCGGGGGCGAGTAAATTCGGGGATTCGTGACCAGTCGCAGATACGCCAGAATGCTCGGCCACGGCAGCCCGACATAACGCGGTCCCCGGGCCAGCTCCCCGTCCAGCCAGCCCCGCGCGGCGTCATGCTGTCTGGCCCCAGCGTCCGTGGCGTAAACGAGGATGTTGGCGTCGACCAGGTACATCAGCGGAATGTCTCACCTTCGGCGGCTGCCAGCGCTTCAGCCACGCTGTCGATGTCGATGAGCCGGCGGCCCAGCGGCAGTGGCCGCGTCGTGGCATGCTCCGGGCCGGCCTGCTCCCGCTCGTCAGCAACTGCCAGGCCGCGCCGCACGGCATCGTTCAGCGCTTCCTTGAACGTCATCCCGCTCGCAGCCCGCCGTTGCTCTAGCCGCACCGCGAGGTCGTCATCCAGTGTCACTGTCGTCCTCACACATCAAATCATAATTCTGATGATGCCTTGATGCTCAACCGTGTGCGTTCAAGCAGCCCGGCCGAGGATCGACGGCGAGTTGCTCTTACAGAGCTCGGCGAGCGCGGACAGGATCGCCAGCCCGACCCGGAGGATGTCCCTGGGCGGCACGGCCCGGGCGTCAGCGAGTTCTTGCAACGCGTCGCCGACGAAAACCGTGTGCTGCATGCGCTTGAGCACATACTCGGGCAGCTTGCACAGGTACGGTATGGCGCGGCCACCGGTGAGCACGTCGGCAACCGCCCTGCCATCCAGGCCCGGGACGATGCCGTCAAGAACCGGTGACAGCGCAGCGAGTACCCGATCGAGCGGATCTGCGCCCAGCACCGCCAGGGTCGCGTCCCCCAGCGCACACGTCCCGATCAGAAAAACCGGGCCGTCCATCTCAGGAAACGCTGGCTCCTCCTCGTCCTGTCCGAAGGAGTACGGGTCATCGAGGTTCTGGGTGTGCGCGAATTCGGCCTCGGCGATCAGAGCGAGCACGTCGAGCAGCCTGCTCACCGCGGGATGGTCGACGCGCAGGCCCTCGAAAACCACCGCGCGGACCAGAACGGTGGCCGCCACCCGCCACTGCGCCGGATCGGTAAGGATCGTCACCGGATCCGGGACGGTCGCGGTCAGCAGGCACGGCGCGTTCCGGGCCTCGGCCAGGTGGATGCCGGAGCAGAGTCTTTCGCCCAGCGAACCCTCCGCCCATCGTGGCACCCCGGCAGGAACGGGCTGCCCGCCGCACCACGCCCGGTATTCCGGTATCTGCGGCTCGCGACGGGGGCCGAATACCCGGTCCATAGCCTCCCGTGCGGCGGCGACCGCAGCCGTTGCCTGCTGCTGCCGGGCATCGGCGCGGGATCCCTGCGTGGCCCGGCGCTTTCTGCGCCCGGCCTGGCGGAGTGCCTCCTGACGGCGTAATTTCTTGCGGTTGCTTGCGCGGCCCACGACGCCTCCATCGGTCGGTTA
Source organism: Streptosporangiaceae bacterium (assembly GCA_030041195.1). The sequence continues at coordinate 2,896 of JASHOI010000463.1, forward strand.
GGGCCGACGGTACAAAACAGGACCGACAGAACCACCGGCAATTCTGTGCTTTACCATCGAAAGCGGACAGGCTGTGGGCTGAACGGGGCGAGTCGTGGCTGATGAACGCGCAGCCGTGGTCCATCTCGGCTACGTCAGCCGTGGCGGGAAGTGCTCGAGCATCGGCTCGTACACCTCGCGTACCGACCTGGCTTCTGACACCGGCGGCCCGTTCAATCTGCTGCTCAGAAAGCGGTACGGGGTACGCCACCGGGCGCTTTCACGAGCCATGGAACAGTGCCAGGCGCTGGGCGCCGACGGCATCGTCGGAGTGACGCTCAGCATCAGGCCGTTCCCGGCGGGCGGAACGGAGTTCACCCTGCAGGGAACCGCGGTTAGGCAAGGATCAACGCAGAGATACAGCTTCTCCGGCAGGTCCAGAAGAAACTGAGCGGATCGTGAGGGGTTCCTGTGAGTTCCCACAGCGGAGATGAGCTCATTGAGATGCTGCTAGCCGGTGAGGATTTCCCCGGCGAGGAAGGCAAGGCTGCCAACGACCTGCTGCGGCAGGTTCTACGCGGATACCCGGCACAGAAC
>JASHOI010000464.1 GCA_030041195.1 Streptosporangiaceae bacterium
GGGCGGGACGCTGAGGCGGAGGGAACGGCATGCCGGGCCGGCCCGGCGACGATGGCGAGGTGCACTGATGGACGCCGCGGACGAGCTCACCCAGACCCTCGCCGATGAAGGGGTGCAACACCTCTTCATCAACCCCGGCACCGACACCGCCCCGGTGCAGGAGGCGCTGGCCGGCGCGCGGGCCGCCGGGTCCCCGAGCCCCCGCGCGGTGCTGTGCACCCACGAGTTCATCGCGCTGTCGTCGGCCATGGGCCACTACCTGGCCAGCGGCACCCCGCAGGCCGTGCTCGTGCACGTCGACGCCGGGACGCTGAACCTGGGCGGGGCGGTGCACAACGCCCAGCGCAACCGGGTGCCGGCGGTCATCTTCGCCGGCCGCTCGCCGTATTCGCTGGCCCCCGGCATTCCCGGGCATCGCGACACGCCGATCCAGTGGCAGCAGGAGCAGCTCGATCAGCAGGCCGTGCTCCGCGCCTTCGGCAAGTGGACGATGGAGGTGCCCAGGGGCCGGGACCTGGGCACCATTGTCCGGCGCGCGTACCAGGTCGCGCAGACCGACCCCAAGGGGCCGGCCTACGTCATGCTGCCGCGCGAGGCGCTGATGGACTCGGTCGGCCCGGGGCTGGCGCGCCGGCTTCCGCCGCCGCGGCCGGCCGCCGCCGACCCGGCCGCGCTCACCGAGATCGCGCGGTGCCTGGCGGACGCCGACCGCCCGGTGATCGTCACCAGCCGGACCGGGACCCGCCCGTCGGCGGTAGCTGCCCTTGTCGACGTGGCCGAGATGCTCGGCTGCCCGGTCGTCGACCATCGCGACCGGCTCAGCTTCCCGCCGGGCCACCCGCTGTACGCGGCCGACGTTACCGACCTGATCGGCGACGCCGACGTGGTGCTGATCCTTGACGCGGAGGTGCCGTGGGTGCCCGCTCAGGTGACCCCGCCGCCGTCGGCGACCGTGCTGCAGATCGACATCGACCCGGTCAAGGCCACGATGCCCACGTGGACCTATCCCATCGACCTGTCCGTCACCGCCGACACCGGCCTCGCCCTGCCGCTGCTCGCCGACGAGTTGCGCCGGCTGGCCACTCCGGCCCGGGAGGGCCGCTGGCGGGCGCGCCACGACCAGGTGGCCGGCCGCGTGGCCGACCTGCGCAAGCAGTGGGACGCGCTCGCGGCCTCGGCGGAGCCTTCCGCCGCGGCGGACGTGATGCTGCACGCGCTCAACCAGGTGCTGCCCTCGCAGGCGACCGTGCTCGAGGAGGCGGTCACCAACCGCCCGGCCGTGCTGCGGCAGGTCGACCGCGAGCCCGGCCGCTACTTCGCCACCGGCTCCCCCGCCCTCGGCTGGGCGGTCGCCGGGGCCATGGGCGTCAAGCTCGCCCGGCCGGACTCGCCGGTCGTCGCCGTCTGCGGTGACGGCTCGTTCGGTTTCAGCGTCCCCACGGCCGCCATCTGGTCGGCCCAGCGGGCTGGCGCCGCGTTCACGGCGGTCATCTTGAACAACCGGGCCTACCGGGCGTCGCGGGTCCCGGTGCAGCGCCTGTATCCGGGCGGTGCGGCCGACGCCGAGGGCACGTTCCCCGAGACCGACCTGGCGCCCGGGCCCAGCTTTGCCGGCCTGGCCCGCGCCTACGGCGGGGACGGCCGGGTGGTGCGCAGCGCCGACGACCTGCCCGAGGCGGTCGAGCACTGCCTGGCCCTGCAGGCCGACGGCCGGTGCGGCATTATCGACATCCAGCTTCCCGCCTGCTGACGGCGGGGCGGGGCGGCTTTGCCGGGCGGCATCCGGGGTAGCGTGCCAGTACGCAGCGATCACGGAGGGCATGACATGGAACGGGCAAGCTCGAAGCACGGTCCGCAGCGCGATGACGAGATGGAGCAGGAGACCGAGGACATCACGCACACCGGCGAGCCGGCACACCCCGAGGAGTGGCTCCAGACCGAGCCGTTCAACGAGCCGTACCGCGTCCCGGCGGACCAGCAACCCGGGACACCGGCCGGGATCACCCCGTCCGGCGTGGACGCGCGCACGGACATCGCGGTATACCTGCCGCCGCACAAACTGCCGGCCGACCGGGCCGCGATCCTCGATTACGCGCGGCAGGCGGACGCGCCCGACGAGGTAATGGACGCCCTCGGCAGGCTCCCTGGCCGCCGGGTCTACCACACGATCGGCGAGATCGTCCGCGCGATCGGCATCCACACGGAAGACCCAAGGGACCACGACGAGTACTGACGCTGGCGTCGCCCGCTTGCCGCCCGGCCGGGCGCCGCTCGCCGTGTAACTGCTCCGTCCCCGGGTGCTCGTCGCGTACCGAATCTTGTTGATCTGCGTACATCCTGGCGTTACTTAACTCTTGCCGCGAAAACCACCTGAACGGGCTAGGTTCCCGGGCTATGGCCCACCTTCTCCCGCGACGCGGGCGGCGGCTGCTGCCGCGAGCGACCGCATTAGCGCTCGGCGCCCTCCTGGCCACCACCGCTCTCGCCGCGGCTGCCCCGGCGGCGAGCGCCCAGAGCGCGTCCCCCACGCTGACCGCGTCGGCCACGTCGGTGCGGAACGGCACCAACATCAGCTTCAGCTACACGGCGCCGGCCTCGATCGCCAGCCCGGAAAACGTGGTCGCGATCATCGACCAGGGCGCGCCGCCGAACGAGACCAGCGTCGTCAGCTACCGGTACGCCCCGGGCACCAGCGGCACGGTGTCGTTCAACGCCGACGCGCTGAACGGGCTCGGCGGGTACACCGCCTTCTTTGCCAACGCGGTGTCCGAGGCGCTGTACGCCGGGCCGGTCAACTTCGAGGTCACCGCCGGCGGCTCGCTGGCGCCCGCCCCGGCGTTCCAGCGCTCGATCGGGCAGCGGCTGCTGGCCGGCCCCTACGGCGTGGCCACCGGCGCGAACGGTGACATCTGGGTCGCCGACACCGGGCACGACCGCGTGGTCGGGTTCAGCCCGGCCGGGCGGCCGATCGCCAGCTTCCGGGGCGGCCTCGATCATCCGGAGGGCATCGCCGTCGGCGCGTCGGGCGACGTCTGGGTGGCGGACACCGGCGACGACCGGGTGGTGGAGTTCTCGCCCGGCGGCCGGGTGGTGACGGCGTTCGGGTCGCCGGGCAGCGGCAACGGCGAGTTGGACGGGCCCGTCGCGCTGGCGGTGTCGCCCGCCGGGGACGTCTACGTCGCCGACCAGAACAACAACCGGGTGGAGGAGTTCACCTCGTCCGGAAGCTACCTGACCTCGATCGGCGTCGCGACCCCGGCCGGCGTGGCGCTGGATTCGGGCGGCGACATCTGGGTGTCCAGCCCGAGTTACGCCGACGGCAACTCGGTCTACGAGTTCTCCCCCTCCGGCACGCAACTGCTGGAGTTCGGCAACACCCAGGCGGGTTTCGGCGACCTCGGCGACACCGGCGGGATCGCGGTGGGCCCGGACGGCAGAATCTACGTCGCGCAGCCCGACTACGGCTGGGTGACCGTGTTCAGCCCGGACGGGAGCATCTACACCGAGTTCGGGCTGCAGTCCGACCCGGCCAACGGCAGCGAGGACCTCGAGTTCCCGCAGAGCCTGGCGCTCGGCGCGGACGGCCAGGTGTACGTGGCGGACGACGGCAACAACCGGATCGCCGAGTTCGCCCCGCAGGGCGCGGCGGGCGGATCGGCCGCGGCCGCTGCCTCAGCGCGCGGTGCGCCGGGTGGCGGGCCGGCCCCGTCGGTCCCGCTGATCACCGGCCTGTCGGTGCTTGCCCTGGTGGGTGCCGGCTTCGTGCTGCTTCTGGTCGCACGCCGCCGCCGCGCGGCCGCG
>JASHOI010000465.1 GCA_030041195.1 Streptosporangiaceae bacterium
CCGGCCTCGACGGCGGCGTCGCGCAGCCCGGCTCCGTAGTCGGCCAGCGCGTCCACGAGCGCGGTGACCGACGGCCGGGGCGCCATCACGTCGACCCTGAGGCCGAACTCGGCCGCGGTCTTCGCGGTCTCCGGCCCGATCACCGCGATCGCCGTCACCGCGTGCGGCTTGCCCGCGATCCCGATCAGGTTCCGGACGGTGGACGACGACGTGAACAGCACCGCGTCGAACCCCCCGCCCTTGATCGCCTCACGGATCGGCGCGGGCGGCGGCGCTGCCCGCACCGTCCGGTAGGCGGTGACGTCCTCGGCCTCCCAGCCGAGGCTGGTGAGCCTGGCCAGGAGGGTCTCGGTCGCGATGTCGGCGCGCGGCAGCAGCACCCGGTTGATCGGGTCGAGCACGTCGTCGTAGGCGGGCCACACGTCGGCCAGCCCTTCGGCCGACTGCTTCTTGTCCGGGACCAGGTCGGGCATGATGCCGAACTCGCGCAGCGACCTCGCCGTCTGCTCGCCGACCGCCGCCACCTTGATCCCGGCAAACGCCCGGGCGTCGAGGCCGTACTCCTCAAACTTCTCCCGCACCGCGCGGACCGCGTTCACCGACGTGAACGCGATCCACTGGTACCTGCCGGTCACCAGCCCCTTCACCGCGCGTTCCATCTGCTGCGGCGTCCTCGGCGGCTCGACGGCGATCGTCGGCACCTGCTCGGGGACCGCGCCCCAGGCCTGCAGCCGGCTCATCACCTCGCCTGCCTGCTCCTTGGTCCGCGGCACCAGCACCCGCCAGCCGAACAGCGGCTTGGTCTCGAACCAGGACAGCCCGTGCTGCGCTGCGACGCCGTCGCCGACCACGGCGACCGCTGGCCCGTGCGCGGTGAGCAGGCTCACGCCCGCGGCCTTCAGGTCGGCGGTGACGGTACCCAGGGTGCAGACCACGGTGTGCTGGTCGGTGGTGGTGCCGTCCCAGGTGAGGGCGAACGGCGTGGTGTCGGCCCAGCCCGCCGCGATCAGCATCTTGGCGATGTCGGCCGGCCCGGTCTCGGCACCGAGGATCACCAGGCTGCCCGGGCCGACCTGCACCCGGCTCACCTCGGAGGCGTGGATGATCCGGACGTCGCCGCTGGCGTCGGACGTCAGCGGGATGCCCGCGTAGGCAGGCACCGCGGTGGCCACCGGCACGCCGGGCACCAGCTCGAACGGCACCCGCGCCTTCGCGCACACCGTCGCCTCGGCGGCGGCGTGGCCGAACAGCAGCGGGTCGCTGCGCACCAGCCGCACCGCGTGCTGGCCCGCCTTGGCGGCCTTGACCAGCAGCTTCGGGTCCTGCGCCAGCGCCTCGGCGTCCACGATCTCCGCCTCGGGGCCGGCCAGCTTGCCAAGCTGCGCGATCAGCTCCGGGTCCGCCACCACCAGGTCCGCCTCGGCCAGCAGCGCCGCGGCCCGCACGGTCAGCAGGCCCTCATCGCCTGGCCCCGCGCCGACGAACGCGACCCGTCCGGCGGCCTGCTTCTCCGCTGCCTTGGTCCCGGCCTGCTTCACGGCTGGCTTCGCCGCCGCCCGGGTCGCAGCGTTCTCTGTCACGGGTGGGTTCACTGGTCATCGTCCCCGTTGCTGATCTGTCCCGCTATCACAGCGGACACGGCCGTATATGTCGCGGCACCACGCCGCAGCAGCTCGGCGGCTACCGAGCGGCCGAGCTGCTCGGCCTCGTCCGGCGGCCCGCTGGCGCTTGCTCGCAGTGCTGTCTCCCCGTCGGCCGCGACGACAACCGCACGCAGCCGCAATCCATCCGCCCCAGCGGCATACCCGCCGACCGGGGCGCTGCAACCTGCCTCGAGCGCGGCAAGCAGCGTGCGCTCCGCCGTGGTCGCGGCGTGGGCAGCGGGATCATCCGCGCAGGCCAGCACCTTTGCCAGGTCCGGCTGGCCGGACCGGCACTCCACCGCCAGGGCCCCCTGGCCTGGCGCCGGGAGCATTTCGTCGGGGTCGAAGACCTGGGTCACCGCGTCGAGCCGGCCGATCCTGGCCAGCCCGGCGTAGGCGAGCACCACGGCGTCCACCTCGCCGGACGTGACCCGCCCCAGGCGGGTGCCGGCGTTGCCGCGGACCGGGACCGGGCGCACGTCCGGGCGCAGCAGCAGCAGCTGAGCAGCGCGGCGTGGCGACCCGGTGCCGATCGTCGCGCCCGGCGGCAGGTCGGCCAGCTTGGCGCCATCGCGGGCGATGAGCGCGTCCCTCGGGTCGTCCCGGGGCGGAACCGCTGCCAGCACGATGCCCTCCGGCTGTGCCGTGGGCAGATCCTTCAGCGAGTGCACGGCGATGTCGACGTCGCCGTGCAGCAGGCTGGCCCGCAAGCCGCTGACGAACACGCCGGTCCCGCCGATCTGGGCCAGCTGGGCGCGGCTTACGTCGCCGAATGTCGTGATCCCGATCAGCTCGACCTCGCGGCCGGTCCGCTCCCTGATCAGGCGCGCGACCTGCTCCGACTGGGCCATGGCCATCGGGCTCTTGCGCGTGCCGAGCCGCAGCGGCCGGACCCGTCCCGACGGCGCGGTCACCTGGGCACCTCCCGCTCCGGACGCCCGGGACGCTCGCGACGCTCGGGACGTTCCGGGCCCTCCGGGCGCTCCGGGCGCTCTGGCCAGCCGGGTGCGACAGCGTCCGCCCTGGTCACCGCCTGAACGGCATCTGGATCGAGGTCGAAGAGCACTCGCAGCACCGCCTCGTAGGAGTCGCCGCCCGGCGAGCCTGCTAGCTCCTTGACCCGGACGGTCGGCGCGTGCAGCAGCTTATCTGCGATTCGGCGCATGGACTGGGCAATCTCACGACGGGCGCGGGCGTCGAGGCCCGGCACGCGGCCGACCAACCGCGCCAGCTCCGCGTCCACGACCTCGGCGGCCTTGGCCCGCAGCGCGACCACGGTCGGGGCGACCTTCGCGGCGCGGTCCTTGGACATGTGCGCGGCCAGTTCCTCGGCCACGATCCGGCGGACCGAGGCGACATCCTCCTCGTGAACTCCGCCCGGGCCGCCGACGCCGCCCGCGCCGCCGACCGTCTCCAGGCTGATCACGCTCACGCCGGGAAGCTCCTCGGCGGCGGGATCAACGTCGCGCGGCAGCGCGAGGTCGAGCAGGACCAGCGGCGAGCCGGACGGCGCGCGCGCCGCGAGCGCCGCCGCCACGGTATCGGCGGTGATCATGTGGCCGGGTGCCCCGGTGCAGGAGACGACCAGGTCGGCAGCGGCGATCTCGGCGGGCAGCCCGGCCAGGTCGACCGCGGTGGCCGAGACCGTTGCCGCCAGCCGCCCGGCGCGGGCGCTGGTCCGGTTGGCAACGACCAGCCTGGCGGCACCCATCCTGGACGCCGTGGCGACCGCCAGCGAGCTCATCGAGCCGGCCCCGACCACAAGCACCGAGAGGCCGTCAAGGGCGCCGGCCGAGCCGCCGTCCGGCGCGGGCTGCGGAGCCTGCCCGCCTCTCATTTCGTGCAGGCGCTGCGCGGCGGTGGTCAGCCCCACGCTGACCAGGCTCGCGCCCGCCCGGTCGATTCCGGTCTCGCTGTGTGCCCGCTTGCCAGTGCGCAGGGCGAGCGAGCCAAGGTCGGACAGGGAACGGCAGAGCGTGCCCTGCTCCCCGGCCTTGCGCAGGGCCTGGCGCACCTGGCCGAGAATCTGGCTCTCGCCGATCACCATCGAGTCCAGCCCGCAGGCCACCGAGAGCAGGTGCTGCACCGCCCGGTCCTGATAGTGCACGTACAGATGCGGGGTGAGCTCGGTCAGCGGGAGCGCGGCGTGCCGCGCCAGCAGCTCGCAGATCCAGGACACGCCGGAATGGAACTTGTCGACCTCGGCGTAGACCTCGACGCGGTTGCAGGTGCTGACGACCAGCGAGCCGGAAACGTCGTCCGCGTGGGACACGTCGCGCAGCAGCTTGCCGAGCGCGTCGCCGGTCAGCACAGCCCGCTCGAGCGTCGCCACCGGCGCGCTCTTGTGGCTCAGGCCAACCACGAGCACGCTCATGTCGCCACCGCACGCGCGGATGCGGCCGGCACCCCCGGCACCCCCGGCGCCGGCACCGCCGGTGGCGCGCCGCCCGCCGGCGCGCTGCCGTTGACGCGGACCACCGCCCGCCGCTGCGCGTGGAACGCCAGGATCTGCAGCTCGATGGACAGGTCGACCTTGCGCACGTCCACGCCCGGCGGGACGCTCAGCACCACCGGCGCGAAGTTGAGGATGCTCGTGATCCCGGCGGCGACCAGGCGCTCGCAGACCGCCTGGGCGGCCGCGGCCGGGGTCGCGATCACGCCGATCGACACGCCCTGCCCGGCGATCACCGACTCGATCTCGTCGGCGTGCCTGACGACCTGCGACGCGATCTTGGTGCCCACCGTGAGCGGATCCGAGTCGAAGATCGCCGCCACGCGGAACCCGCGCGACGCGAAGCCGCCGTAGTTGGCCAGCGCGTGGCCGAGGTTACCGGCGCCGACGATGATCACGGGCCAGTTCTGGGTCAGCCCGAGTTCCCTGGAGACCTGATACACCAGGTACTCGACGTCGTAGCCGACGCCACGGGTTCCGTACGAGCCCAGGTGCGACAGGTCCTTGCGCAGCTTCGCCGAGTTCACGCCCGCCGCCGCGGCCAGTTCCTCGCTGGACACGGTGGCGATGCCGCGGTCGGCGAGTGCGTACAGCGCCCGCAGGTAGACCGGGAGCCGGTTCACCGTCGCCTCGGGGATACCGTGGTGGCCGTTTTCGGTCATGGAACTGCGGGACATGCGTCGGCACTCCTGGGGGGATCCACGCCGGCGGGCGCGCGACGTTGCGGAGCCCGCGTGCTTGGCATAACAGTCACGCTACGCCCTTGTGAACGGATGCACAAAGTCGTGGAGTTCCCGGGCTCAGCGCCCTGACCGGCAATTTGCCAGTACTTTGCCAGGTCGCGGCGGCGTTTCCCCTAGGACCCCGGCCCCCTAGGGGACCTCGCCGCGCTAGGCGCTCAGTGCGGCGCGCAGGCGCTGCTCGCTGACTCGCCAGAAGTCGTGCTGCACGCCATCAATGAGCGTGACCGGAATCATGTCGCCGTATGCGCGCAGGTCGCTTTCTGAGCGGGTGATGTCGCGTTCCTGCCACGAGACCCCGAGGTCAGCGGCCACGCGTACGATCACCGCGCGGGCATCGTCGCACAGGTGGCATCCGGGCCGCGTCAGCAGCGTGATCGCGTGGGCCTGGCCGGGCGCGGCGGAGCTAGCCACGGCGGCCGCCGACGCCTCCGGTGCTCCCGCCCTGCCGCGGCCCGTAACCAGGCTGGCCGAACCCTGTGTCGCTGAGCAGGTCGAAGCCCGTGTCGCTGAGCAGGTCGGAGACCGAGGGCAGTGGCGAGACCTTGGCCTGCTGCAGGCCAAGCTCGATGATGTTGGTCGCCAGCACGAACGGGCGGCGGTCCGCCTCGAACGCGACCACATACGGCTGCCGCTTGTGCTCCTCGTACGCGGTGCGGTCGCGGTAGACCTCGTACAGGATCCGCTGCATCGGCGCCGACGGCACGGCGTGCAAGATGTACACGAGCGTGTCCGGTTCGTGGGCCCGCACCTGCCTGACCACCCGCCTGGTCAGCCGGTCGAAGTCGTCGACGCGTTCTTCGAGCAGCGTGTAGATCGCGATCTGGCCGAACAGGTGCGCCTGCGCGTCCCGGCCGGAATCAGCCGGGCGGGCTACCCCGGTGTAGCCGGCCTCCTCGCCTTGGTAGCCCGGTTCGCCCGGGTAGCCGGTCTCGTCCCGGTACAACGGCCGGTCATCCGGGTGCGCCGGCCCACCCGGGTACCCCGGGTCGCCGGCGTACCCGAGATCGCCCGAGTACTCCGCTTCGCCCTGGTACTCCGCTTCGTCCCGGTACAGCGGCCCGTCGTTCAGGTGCCCGGCCTCGTTCGGGTACCCGTCCCGGAACCCCGCCTCACCCGGCTCGCCCGGGTAGGCGGGCTGCTGCGCGCTGTAGTCACCGGCGCCGCGGTAGTCGAGGTCGCCGTGCTGCTGGCGGGCGCCGTTGCTGCGATAAATGCCGAACTCGTCATCGGCGGCGGGCCGGTCGAAATCGCCGGTCGCCGGGCCGCCGGCCCAGGCGGGCTGCGCCCCCCACTCGTCGCCGGAATCGTCGCCCACATCCTGCCGCAGCACCTCGAGCGACAAGCCCGAGACCTGCATGCCGGCGAACCACGCGGCCACGGCGGCCAGGATGCACAGCGGCACGAACAGCGTCGCGATCGGGAGGTTCTCCCCGCTCAGCGTCGCGACGCTGGGCAGCGCGAGCAGCAGCGCCGCGACCCCGGCCGCGCCGGTGGCC
>JASHOI010000466.1 GCA_030041195.1 Streptosporangiaceae bacterium
GTCCTCGCGGCGTGGTGCCCTTGGCCTTGTTCGCGGCCAGTCCGGCGTGGAGCAGTTGACATCCTTCAATGCTGTTCAACAACCTTTCGGCGCGAGCGTCGAAGGCTATGCCTACTCAGGCGCCAAGCTCCCAGGACCGCTGCGTGGGCGCTGAGCATGACGTCGCGCACCTCAGCTTTGTCACGATGAAGGCCGGCTCGGCCTCATGAGCCTTGATGCCCGCCTGCTCCCGGCAACGCCCGCACATGCCGCTGACCGCTCGGCATTCCGCTGGTCTTGGGCGCCGCCGCGACATGCGGGCGCGGCCGTAAGGTGGCGTACGTGGCGAACATCGTGTCGGGCGTGACCATCGACTGCGTGGACCCGCAACGGGTCGCGCGCTTCTGGAGCGCCCTGCTCGGTCGCCAGCCGGGGCCGTCGCACGACGGCTGGGTCTACCTGGGCCATCGCGGCGATCCCCAGCCGCGGCTGGTGTTTCAGCCGGTTCCCGAGCCGAAGGCAGGGAAGGTCCGCATCCATCTTGACGTGACCGTCGACGACGTCGGCGAGGCCATCGAGCTCGTTACCGCCCTGGGCGGACGGTCCACCGGCGAACGACACGACTACGACGAGGGCACAGTCGTCGTGATGGCCGATCCCGAGGGCCACGAGTTCTGTCTTGTGCAGTACTACTGAGAGGCGTCCTCTCTTGCCGCGCTCGGTAACTTTTGGGCTTCTCGGTGCGAGGAGGCACGCGCAGTGTCTGGGCATGAGGATCTTCACTGACCTGCCGTCCGTTCCGTCGCATTCTGTGGTGCCGTTCACTGATCAGCTGCGGCTGGCAGTGGCGGCTTACTTGGCCCGTTTCCAGGGCTCCTCCCGGTATCACACCGAGTCCGACCTGCGCTGTTACCTGTCCTGGTGCGCAGAACGCGGCCTGGATCCGCTCACCGCGCGCCGACCACACCTGGAGCTGTACATCCGGTGGATGCAGGAGATCCGCCGGTTCAAGCCCTCGACAGTGTCCCGGCGGTTCTCCGTCACCGCTGGGTTCTACCGGACCTGCGTGATCGACGGCCTGCTGCACCATTCACCCGCCGAACACGTCCGCCGGCCCTCCGTTCCATCCGAATCGCCGACCCTGGGGTTTACCCACCTGCAGTTCGAGGCACTGCTCACCGCTGCCCGGCAATCGCCGAACCCCTTCGACTTCGCGCTGATAGCCATGCTCGGGCTGCTCGGCTTGCGGATCTTCGAAGCCACCGGCGCCGACATCACTGATATGGGCGAAGAACACGGCCACCGGGTGCTGCGCGTGTGCGGCAAAGGCTCCAAAGTTGTCCTGATCCCACTGCCACCGGCAGTCGGGCGCGCTATCGACCGCGCGGTCGGCACCCGCGCCCACGGGCCGATCCTGCTCAACAGCCGCGGCGCCCGGATGGACCGCCACGCCGCCACCCGCCGCCTGCGGCACCTGTCCAGCACTGCTGGCGTGCCGATTGCCCGGCCACACCCTCATATGCTCAGGCACACCTTCGTGACGACCATGCTCGATGCAGGCGTGGACCTGCGGGACGTCCAGATCGCCGCCCGCCACGCCGACCCGCGCACCACGATGCGCTACGACCGCGCCCGCAAGAACCTCGACCGGCACCCGAACTACATCCTCGCCGCCTACATGGCCTCCGGAACCTGACTGGCGACTGCAGTAGCAGCACTTGGGTATAGCAGCAGATGCATATACCATAGGATGCATGGCAGGCTTGTACGAGGTGGAGATCGAACCGGAAGTCCGGTCCTGGCTGGCCAGCCTGCCGGACCGGGACTTCGGCCGGGTTGACTTCCTCGTCGGTATGCTCGCCGAGCACGCCGAAGATCTCGGCGAGCCTTACACCCGCCACCTTGGCGGGAAGGTCAGGGAATTGCGGTTCCACCTGTTACGCCAGCAGACCAGAGTCACCTACTGGCTCGCCCCGCAACGGCGGGTGATCTTACTGACGGTGTTCCGTAAGACCCGCAGCGCTCAGATCGCGGAAGTCGCCAGGGCAATGCAAGCTCAGAAGATCTGTGAGAGCACACACGGTATCGCGCACGAGGTGTTCGACCGGGAGGTGACCTGACATGACCGCAGACCACTCCTCCTATGAGGAACTCGCCGCGCCGCGGCGCGATAGCCAGGAATACCGTGAGGGATACGCCGAGGCCCGGCGGGCCTTCCTGATCGGCCAGGCCGTCCGCGAACGCCGTCTCGCGCTGGGCCTGTCCCAGGTCGATCTGGCCACTCGCGCCGGCATGACCCAACCCGCGCTCTCACGGCTAGAAGCGGGCGGCGTCGTCCCCACGATCCCGCTGCTGGAACGGATCAGCGCAGCCCTTGACGCCGACCTCATCGTGGAACTCGCACCCCACGCCGCCTGAACCTTCGTAACCGTTGCCACATACGCATTCGAGTCTGCCGAAAGTAGTGTGTATCGTCGTGCATTTGTATGCGCAGATTGGCATGCTCACTCATGGTTTGGACGCGCGGACGAAGGTGGCGATACCGCCGGTCAGGCCCTGGTTAGTGCTCAATATCTCCAAACGGCTGCAGTCTCAGACATGCACTTCAAGATCGCGAAACATCTGGGTTAAGGATACCGTTCAGGAAACCGGGCGTGGCTAGATATAGAGCAAGTAGACGGATAGCCAGAAGGTTACGGTGGCATTGGCCGATCTGCCTGGACCAGCCGTAACCACCCATCGTGGCC
>JASHOI010000044.1 GCA_030041195.1 Streptosporangiaceae bacterium
CCTGGCCGTCCGCTGGCGCGCCGAGGCCGACGGCCGCGATCAGCGGCGCCTTCAGCTGGCCCGCCGATGCGATCTTGGTCACTTCCTCTGCCTTGCCGGTGGCGCCGAGCGTGCCGAGCGTCTTGGCGAGGTTCCCGCCCAGAGCGGCGTCTACCTCCTCGGCACCCGGCGCCGGCACCGGCCCATCGGGTCCCTGGGCCACGCCGACGATGACCGCGTCGGCGGCGGTGTCGCGGGGGGATTCCTGGCTGGTACGCAACGTCGCTGTCACGGACACGAGCCTAGTGCCTGCCCAGCCGGACTGATCACAGCCTGCTAAGCCGAGCCCGCGAAGACGTGACAGTCGTGATTAACGACTGTCACGTCGTATCTATAACGACAGTTACACTGAGGGCGTTACGAACGACGAGCCGGAGGTGCCGTGGGGACCGGGGCCCTGTTCATCGCGGTTTTCCTGGCCTGTGTGGTCGAAGCGGTCGAGGCCACCACGATCGTGCTGGCCGCCGGCACCGCCAGGGACTGGCGGTCGGCGACCAGCGGGATGGCCGGAGCGCTCGCCGTGCTAGCGATCGTCGTGGCGGCGCTCGGCCCGGCGGTGTCCGATGTGCCGCTGCGCGGCCTGCGGCTGTTCGTCGGCGCGCTGCTGCTGGTGTTCGGGCTGCAGTGGCTGCGCAAGGCGATCCTGCGGGCCAGCGGTCACAAGGCGCCGCACGACGAGGACAAGATCTTTGCCGAGCGGCTTGCCACCGCGGCGGCCAAGCCGCGCCGATCGGCCGGGCTGGTGCGGGACTGGTACGGGTTCACGCTGTCGTTCAAGGGCGTGCTGCTCGAGGGGCTGGAGGTCGTGTTCATCGTGCTCACGTTCGGCGCCAACCAGCATGACGTCGGGCTGGCCGCGGTCGCGGCGGCCTGCGCGGTCGCGCTGGTGGCGGCCGCCGGCCTGGCGATCAGGTCGCCGCTGCGGCGGGTCCCGGAAAACACCATGAAGTTCGTGGTCGGGATCATGCTCACCGCGTTCGGCACGTTCTGGGGGGCCGAGGGCGCCGGCGCGCACTGGCCAGGCTCGGACGCCGCGCTGCTCGCACTGATCCCGGGAATCGCGGTGTTCGCGCTGGCCCTGGTGGCCGCGCTGCGCGGGAACCCGGTGCCAGCGGCGGAGCGGAGCTGACATGGCCGCGCGCATCCGCGCCTTCGCCGCCTTCTGGTACGACTTCGTGATCGGCGACGACTGGCTGGTTGCGGCCGGGGTGGTGATCAGCCTGACGCTCACCTACGCGCTGAGCCAGGCCGCCGTTCCCGCCTGGTGGCCGGTGCCGCTGTTCCTGGTGCTGCTGCTCCCGGTCAGCCTGTGGCGCGCGACCCGCCGGGGCGGATAGCGTTCCAGGCACTCGGTCTACCGGCTCTCCGCTTCCTCGGCATACACCCGCGCCGCGTAGGCCTCGAGGGACTGCTCGCAGTCCTCGATCCACTTCTCCGCGGCCTGCCGCCCGGAGGCGCCGAACACGTCACGCTGGTGGACACGTTCCAGCCAGTTCTTCAGCTTGACGAGGTCGACCTCGTTCTCCTCGAGCTCGGCATACGTGAAATGGTTCTCGTCGTACTCCTTCTTCACCTGGCCGAGGAAGTCGTGGCACTTGTCGACGATCTCGTCGTACTCGTCGTCGCGGGCCGCCTGGAACTGCGCGCGGACCTCCTGCTCGCCGGCGAGCACGGTGCAGGACAGCAGGGCCGCGGTGCCTGACATGTCCAGGATCTCGCTCCTGAGCTTGCGCAGCGCGCGCTCGGCCGTCACGCTGGCCGGCAGCGCGGCCGCGGAGTTCTGCAGGTAGATGGCGCCGAGGCTCTTGAGCCTGCGCCAGACCGCCGAGCGGAGCCTGGTCGGCTCGGACGGAACCCGGTATACGAGCAGCAGCCAGCCTGAGCCGCGCTCGGCGTCGTTGTCGCCCACGCGGCCCATTGTGCTGCGGCTGCGGGCCGGCCCGGTAAGCGGGCGTGTGAACCGAGCCTGCCGATGCCGGGAGCTCAGCGTGGCTCGGGCGGCTCGCGGAACGTGGCGAGGCTCCACGGCGGCACCTCGTCGTAGGCCTGCGGTGCCGCGGTCTCCACCTCCAGCGGCAGCTCGCTGCGCCGGTGGATGTGGGCGAGCAGCGCCTCGTCGTAGCGGATCGCGTCCTCGGTCGGCGCCAGGGCGACCGCCGCCCAGGCCAGGAACGCGACGATGCTGATGCCGAGGATCACCGGGAGCAGGTAGCTGGCGGCCGCCACGCCGCCGCCCCCGCCGACGACCATTCCGGTCACGGAGCCGGCCGGGGACACCCGCACCGCAGCCATCGCGGTGTAGTGCACGGCGCAGACCACGACGCCGAGCACCAGCGAGACGGCGACGGTGGCCCAGACCCCCCGAAGCCGCACCGCCGCCCAGAGGATCGTGGTCGCCGCGACGATCGCGATCGCGATCGAGACGATGAACAGCACCGGGTCGTACCCGAGCCGCCCCGGCATCCGCATCGCCGCCAGCCCCAGGTACTGGGTGAACGCGAGCCCGAGGCCGGCGATGAGCCCGGCGGCGATCAGCGGCCCGGGTTGCTCGCCGCTGAACCCCACGAGCAGCAGGCCGGCGGTGATGGTTATCACGGCGACGGCGAGGCTGGCGAGCGTGACCGGCAGGCTGTAGCGGGTGGCCTCACCGGCGACGCCGAACCCGAGCAGGCCGGCGAAGGCCGCGGCCCAGATCCCGATGCTGCCCACGGTGAACCCGGCCAGAAGCAGCCAGCGGCCTCGTGACGCTCGCTGGCAGGCACGGGCCCGGGTGACGGCGCGCAGGCCGAGCAGGGCGCCGACGCTGGCCACGACGTAGCTGAGGAGCGGTGTTATCGCACCGTAAGTGAAATTGTGTAAATGTAACACAGCGTAATCACTCCCCACCGGAACGTGCCCGGATCCGAGATTAATGGCTGAACCCCCCTTGCTGTGCGCAATTCTGAGGATGCGGACAGTCTCTTCGGGTCTAGAGGACTAGCCCCTTTCCCGCTTCGGGACGCCCGCGCCGGTCAGAAGCTGCCGTGCCCGCCGGCCTGGACCAGCCCGTTCTCGTACGCGTAGACCACGGCCTGGACCCGGTCCCGCAGGCCCAGCTTGGCCAGGATCCGGCCGACGTGCGTCTTGACCGTGGCCTCGGACACGAACAGCTGCTTCGCCAGCTCCGCGTTCGACAGGCCCTGGGCCACCAGGATCAGCACCTGGCGTTCGCGTTCCGTCAGCTCACCGAGCTCGGGCGTGCCGGCCGCCGCGCCGGCCGGCAGCATCGGCGCGAACCTGTCGATCAGCCTGCGGGTGGTGGAGGGCGCGACCACCGCATCGCCCGAATGCACCGCCCTGATCGCGAACAGCAGCTCGTCCGGTGGCACGTCCTTGAGCAGGAAGCCACTGGCCCCGGCCTTCAGCGCGGCGAACGCGTACTCGTCAAGGTCGAACGTGGTGAGCATCAGCACCCGCGGCAGGTCGCCTGCCTGCCGGATCTGGCGCGTCGCCGCCACGCCGTCCAGCCTGGGCATCCGCGCATCCATGATCATGACATCCGCCTGGCAGGCGCGCGCGGCGTGCACGGCCGCGAGCCCGTCGGCAGCCTCGCCGACCACGGTCATGTCGGGCTGAGCGTCGAGCACCATCCGGAACCCGGTCCTGACCAGCTCCTGGTCGTCCACGAGGATGATCCGGATGGTCACTCTCTGTCTCCCGCCCGCTCACGCAGTGCTCTGCGATCGGCTGCGCGCGGGCTCGCCGGTCCCGGCGTCGGCGTACGGCAGCCGGGCCGTCACCTGGTAGCCGCCGCCCGGCAGCGGCCCGGCCTGCACCGTCCCGCCGTACATCTCGATCCGCTCACGCATCCCGGTCAGCCCGTGACCGCTGCCGTCGGAGGCCGCCGCGGCGCCGAGCCCGTCGTCGGTCATCCGCAGCTGCAGCCCGTCCGGCTCGTAACTCATGGTGACCGTGGCCGCGGCGGCCAGCCCGCCGTGCTTGCGTGTGTTGGTCAGCGACTCCTGCACCACCCGGTAAGCCGCGAGCTCGGCGCCCTCGGAGAGCGGGTGCGGCGCGCCGTACAGCGTCAGCGATACCGACATGCCCGCGTCCCGCGCCTGGTCGAGCAGCTCGCGGATCTGCTCCAGCCCCGGCACCGGCGCCAGGCCGGACTGCTCATCCCCGGAGCGCAGCACGCCGAGCAGCCGCCGCATCTCGGTGAGGGCCTGCCGCCCGGTCTGCGCGATCGCAGCCAGCGCCTGGCCGGCCCGCTCCGGCTCGGAGCGCAGCGCGTAGCCGGCGCCGTCGGCCTGCACCACCATCACGCTGACGTTGTGCGCGATCACGTCGTGAAGTTCGCGGGCGATCCTTGCCCGCTCGGCCGCCGCCGCGATCTGCGCCTGGGTGCCGCGTTCCCGCTCCAGGCGCGCCGCGCGGTCCTCCAGCGCCCTCAGGTACGCGCGCCGGTACCGCATCGAGTCCCCGAGCACCCACGCCACCAGCGCGGTCCCGCTGGAGACCACCAGGGCCAGCAGGATCAGGTTGAGCCCGCCGAGGGAGGACCCCACCCGCACCACCACCACCGCCCACGCTCCGGCCACGGAAACCAGCAGTCCCGGGACCGACACCCGGCGCGGGCAGTAAGCGGCGAGCGTGTACAGCAGCACCAGCGGACCCAGCAGCGCGCCGCCGGGGCCACCGGAGGTCAGCAGGTCAACCGCCAGGGCGCACCCGCTGACCGCGAACGCCGGGATCGGGTACCTGCGCCGGAACGCCACCGGCACCGTCGTCGCCGCGATCAGCGGCAGGTCCAGCGCCGGGTCGTGTCTCACCGCCGAGCTCAGGCCCAGGACAGCCAGGAAGAACGCGAGCGCGCTGTCCACCAGCATCGGATGCCGGCTCAGCCAGGCGTACATCGCGGACACGCTCTCAGCGTAGGCGCGGCATTGCCTGGACGTCGTCCTACCAAAAACTGACCGTTCGTCCGCCGCAAGGCTGACCCCGGCACAGTCACCTACCCTGCGTAGTCCCATTCTTGCCTTGCGTAGTACTGGCGCAGCCTGCCTAGCGCTCGGCGACCGCCTCGGCGACGCTGCGTCACCCAGAGCGCCCGCCCGCCGGGCCGTAAAGCTGGCTTTTCATGATCTGGGTCGATAACGACCAAATACGCGACGTTTGCCACCCAGATCATGAAAACCCGGCCAGGGTGGGGTGGTCGGCTCGGGTGGGGTGGTCGGCTCGGGTGGGGTGGCGCCCGCCGGAGCTACGCGAGGAGGCGCTGGAGGGCGGGGGCTACGTCGGCGAGGCTGGCCACCGACTGGCTGATCCCGCCGCCGGCCCTGGCCAGGGCCGCGGCGGGTCCTGTCGCCGGCCCTGGTCCCGCTGCCGA
>JASHOI010000467.1 GCA_030041195.1 Streptosporangiaceae bacterium
GCCGGGAGGGCCTGCGCCGCCTGCGGGCAGCCTGGCGCGGCCCTTGCGTGGCATCGTCGGAGGGTGTCGCGTGGGCCTGGGCGGCCGACCCGGTGCCAGGTTCGCCACCGTCACCGACGGCCACTCCGGACCTGGTCCTGCGCCGGACCCGGTTCCTGAGCTGTCCGGCCTCGCGGCCCTTGGCCGCCTCACCGCGGCCGCCGTGCCGGGCGCCGGTCTCCCTCGCACCGCGAGCGGTGCGCGAGCGGACCCGGCCGGTCTCGCCGATGTCCTCGAGATCCTCGGCCTCGAGGCCGAGGCGGCCTCGCTTGGCGGTCGGCAGCGTGCCGGTGGCGCCCTGCGGGATCCGGAGCGCGCTGTACAGGTGGGTCGATGTCGAGTAGGTCTCCTCGGGCTCCGGCTGGCCGAGGCCGAGGGCCTCGTCGATGAGCTTCCAGCGCTGCAGGTCACTCCAGTCCACGAACGTCACGGCCACGCCGGTGCGCCCGGCCCTTCCGGTCCGGCCGGTGCGGTGCAGGTACGTCTTGTCGTCCTCGGGGCACTCGTAGTTGACCACGTGCGTCACGTCGTCGACATCCAGGCCGCGGGCGGCCACGTCGGTTGCGACCAGCACGTCGACTTTGCCGCTCCGGAACGCCCGCATCGCGCGCTCACGCTGGCTCTGCCCGAGGTCGCCGTGAACGGCGGCGGCGGCGAAACCGCGTGTCGTCAGCGCGGCCGCCACCTGGTCGCAGGCCCGCTTGGTGCGGCAGAAGACGATCGTCAGCCCGCGTCCCTCGGCCTGCAGAACCCTGGCCAGGACCTCGATCTTGTCCATCTGGTGCGCGCGGAACACGTGCTGCTCGGTGCTCGGCACGTGCGTGGGCTCGTCGTGGTGCTCGGCGCGCACGTGCGTCGGCTGGCTCAGGTGCCGCCGCGCCAGCGTCACCACCTCGCCGGGCATGGTGGCGGAGAACAGCATGGTCTGCCGCTGCTGCGGCGTGTAGCTGAGGATCTTCTCCACGTCAGGGAGGAACCCCAGATCGAGCATCTTGTCGGCCTCGTCGAGCACGAGCCCGGTGATCTTGGACAGGTCCAGGTGCCGCTGCCGGATCAGGTCGAGCAGCCGGCCGGGAGTGCCGACCACGATGTCCACGTTCGCCAGCGCTTCGATCTGCGGCTCGTATGCGCGGCCGCCGTACAGCGTGACCACCCGGGCGCCAAGGCGGGAACCCGCGATCCGCAGGTCGTCGCCGACCTGGATGGCCAGTTCCCTGGTGGGCACCACGACCAGCGAGCGCGGCGCCGAGCGCTTGTCTCCGGACGTCTCGCCCAGCCGTTGCAGCAGCGGGACGCCGAACGCCAGCGTCTTGCCGGTGCCCGTCCTGGCCTGCCCGATGAGGTCCTGCCCGCCGAGCGCGATCGGGAGGGTCAGCGCCTGGATCGGGAACGCTTGCGTGATCCCCGCTGCCTCAAGCGCGGCGCAGATTGGCTCGGCAACGCCGAGGTCGCGAAATGTCGTGGCGCCTTCGCCGGAGCCGGTCTCGTCGCCGGCTCTCTCACCTTGCGCCTGGTTGTTGTCACGTGTGTCCGGCATGGTGCGCTCTTCGTCGGGCGCCGTCTGCATGCCGCATGTATCTGTTGTCAGGGCTTCCGCCTCCATCAAGGCCCGCAGTCCGCGGAGCGCTGCTGCGCCCCAGGCCGACATCGCGGGCGATAATCCACCCTCCAGTGGGAGCTCAGCGCCGTCATGCGAGGCGCATAGCCACACGCTCACGGAGGAAATCAGCGCGGTGTCTGGGGGGCGTCGCCGCTCCCGGCAATCGCCGCGCCTTACGCTTCGTTACAACGACGAGTGGGGGTTACCGCATTCCGCATGCGGATTCTGAGACAGTGTACCAACACTGAGTGCCGCGACAGCCACAGGCATGCCGGTCGCGCCCCGCGCTCGCTTGTTACGCTGCGCTGGTGACGCAGAATGACCCCCATGCCGCGGCACCGGAAGGCGCCACCGGGTCCATGGATGCGGTGCCGGAACGCGGCAGCAGCCGAGGTGAGGTCGACCTGCTCGGCGTGCTGGCTTATGCCCTGCTTGTGGCTTTCTTCCGTCTTGTCGAAGATGCGGTCCTTGCCGAATCGCTTGCCGACAGGGCGGCGCTCGCCGAGATGGCCGTCGCGGAGTTCGGCCATTTCAAGCTGATTCGCGGCCGGCTGGAGGAACTGAACGTAAATCCAGACGAGGCAATGCGTCCGTTCGTGGCGGCCATCGACGAATTCCACGCCAGAACCGCGCCATCCGATTGGCTGGAAAGTCTGGTAAAAGCTTATGTCGGAGATGGCATAGCGGTCGATTTCTGTCGCACCGTGGCCGGGTTGCTCGACCCAGAGACGGCGGAACTTGTCCTTGTCCTTAAGGACACCGGGCACGCCGAATTCGCAGCCGCCCGGGTGCGGGAGGCCATCGAGGCCGACCCCGCTGTCGCCGGACGCCTGGCGTTGTGGGCACGGCGGCTGATAGGCGAGGCGCTGGGGCAGGCGCAGCGGGTCGCCGCGGAGCGAGAGGACCTCGCCGCCCTTCTCGCGGGCGGCGAGGTCACCCAGCTAGGGGAGATCGGCCGGATGTTCGCGCTGCTGACGGACGCCCACGCGCGGCGTATGGCAGCGCTCGGCCTTAGCGATTAGCTCTAGGCGGATTTCCGCCCTGGGTCAAAGAGTGTTGCCGAAGCCAATACGGCGCGGCTCGCTGCCGCCAACTTCCAGGTAAGCAATCTTGTCCGCTGGGATCAGCACCCTGCCGCTCTTGTCATCCCCGAGCGTGAACACACCGCCGTCGGCGACCGCCGCGGCAAGGGCGCGCTGCACCTCCTCGAAGGAGGACTTGGTCTCTATGACCAGCTCTCGCGGCACGGACTGAATGCCGATCTTGATCTCCACGGCGCTCCTCTCCGCAATGAGGCTAGCCCGGGGCGGGATCGCGGGGGTCGGTCAGGGCAGGCCCGCGGGTCCGGTCCGGCGGTTCAGGTGGTGCGCGGCCAGCCGCTGATGCCGCGCCAGGCGAGCCGCGCCAGCAGCTGCTCGGCGGCGTCCTTGGGTATCGCCCGGCCGGTGCTCAGCCAGTACCTGGAGCTGACCTGCGCCATGCCGACCAGAGCCATGCCCAGCAGGTGTGCCTCGTCGTCGGACAGGCCGGCGTCTTCGCGGATGAACTGGCTGATCATGTCGGCGCAGGCGCGCATCGTGCGGTCCAGGCGTTCCCGCACCGCGGGCTCGTTGCTCAGATCGGACTCGAACACCAGGCGGAACGCCTCGCCCGAGCTGCTGACGAAGTCGAAGAACGCTTGGAAGGTTGCGGGCACGCGCTGCTTGTTGTCGGTGGTCGAGGACAGCGCCTCCTGGACGATCCCAACCAGCTCGTCCACGCTCTCGTCCAGCAACGCGAGATATAGCTCCAGCTTGCCGGGGAAATGCTGGTAGAGCACGGGCTTGCTGACCCCAGCCCGTTCGGCGATTTCGTCCATGGCTGCCGAGTGGTAACCCTGGGCGACGAATACTTCCTGCGCCGCGCCAAGCAGCTGCCTGCGCCGGGCCGGTCGAGGCAGCCGGGTACCGGCCGGCCCATGCGATCTAGCCTGGGGCGATGCGGTCACGAGTATCTCCGGATGTCTGCTGTCACATCTATATGACGCACTCATGCAATCTTACGTGTCAGCGGTAGTCATCCTCGTCGAGACTAAGCGCGCGATCCTGTTCGGCCGCGTCTGCCTCGTCTGCCTCGAGAGGCACCTCGTGGGACAGGCTGCCCTCGTCAAGTTCCTCCCCGTCAGGGATGACATCCTGATCCTGCTCGACGGAGTCGTCCACAGGCCGCTCAAGACCCATCTCACTCATGCGTGCCTCCTCGTCCAAGCGATGCATCGAACGTAGTGCCGATAGGAAGATTCAGGACAACACTGTGGTATCAGTACCCGGGCTAACGGGGTAGGGAGACAGCATGCGCAGCATGTGGAAGGGCGCGATTTCTTTCGGCCTGGTCATGATCCCAATAAAACTCTACGCTGCGACGGAACAGAAGGATATTGCGTTCCGGCAGGTGCATCGCGAGGACGGCGGCCGGATCCGGTTCCGCAGGGTGTGCTCGATCGACGGGCAAGAGGTTCCGTACGAGGACGTGGCCAAGGGCTACGAGCTGCCGACCGGCGAGATGGTGGTGCTCACCGACGAGGACCTGGCCGAACTCCCGCTGCCCACGACCCGCAGCATCGAGGTTCTGCACTTCCTCCCAGCGGAACAGCTTGATCCGATTCTGCTCAACCGCAGTTACTTCGTCGAGCCGGAGGCGGCCGGAGCGAGGGCGTACGTGCTGCTGCGTGACTCGCTGGAGCGCTCAGGAAAGGTGGCGCTTGCCCTGGTCGCACTCAGGCAGCGCGAGTCGCTGGCCACGCTGCGCACCAGGGACGGGCTGCTCGTGCTGGAGACGCTGCTCTGGCCCGACGAGGTCCGCAGGCCAGACTTCCCGTTCCTCGAAGACGACATCGAGGTGCGGTCGCAGGAGCTGAAGATGGCGGCGTCGCTGATCGAGTCGATGACCGTGGACTTCGACCCCGACGAGTATCACGACAGCTATCGCGAGGCGCTGCAGGAACTCGTGAACGCGAAGGTCGAGGGCCGCGAGGTGGTGCAGCCGGAGGGGCTGGCCGAGGCCGCCGAGCCGACCAGCCTGGCCGATGCGCTCAAGGCGAGCCTGGCCGCCGCCCGGCAGGCGCCGCGCCGCGCTGGTGAGGTCACCGCGGAGGTGAAGGAGCCGCGCCGGGAGCTCGAGGGCGGCACGAAGCCGCGCGGGTCGGGCACCGCGAAGACCGGCGCAGCGAGAGGCCGGACCAGGGCGGGCGCCGGCAAGGCGAGCGGGGCCGGCAGCGACGAGAGCGCGACCGGCACCGAAGGAAGCGGGACCGGCAGGAGCCGGAGCAGAGCCAGCGCGGCCAAGACCGGAACCACGAAGGAGCCGGCGGCCAAGGAGGGCCAGCCGACCGCTGCGAAGCCGGACGCCGCACCGACGGGATCGCGGGCAAGGCGCCGGGCCAGCTGACCCGGCGCGTCTCCGGCCACAACCGCAGCGCCGCTTCCATGACCCCGGCGGGTTCAGCCTCTGACACCCCCGCCCACCGCTGGCGCGTCGAAGATCTAGGAGGATCAGCGGCGGCATATGCACGCGGACCTCCTAGATCATTGGATCTTGAACGCGGGGTTGGCGGGGCGTGGGTGCGGGGGTTCGCGGCGACCTCGGGGGGAGTTTGCGGAGGGCGGAGGCCGGCCCGGGTAGGTATTGTTTTTGTTCATGACTGATCCGATCGCCGCGTGGCCCGGGGAGCTCGTTCCGGCGGGGAGCGGCGAGCTTTTTGTGCGCAGCGCGCCGGCGCCCGAGGGTGCCGAGCCCGCGCTTTTCGTGCACGGGCTCGGCGGATCGGGTACCAACTGGACCGACCTGATGGACCTGCTGCGCAAGCCTCCGGCAGGCCGCCCGGACGAGCCCGCGCTGGCCTGCGACGCCGTTGACCTTCCCGGGTTCGGCTTCTCGCCGGTGCCCGCGAGCGGCGACTACTCCATCGACGCGATGGCCAAATCGGTCGGCGAGCTGATCGACGGGCGCGGGCGCTGGCCGGTGCACCTCGCGGGCAACTCGCTGGGGGGCGCGGTTTGCGTGCGGCTGGCCGCGCGGCGGCCCGATCTGGTGCGAACCCTCACGCTGATTTCGCCGGCCCTGCCGGACCTGCGGCCTCGCGTGCTGCCGATGCGGCTGACCTTGATGTGCGCACCGGGGCTCGGCCCCTGGCTGCTGAACCGGGTGGGGCAGCGCGTTCCGGCGCGGAGCAGGGCCGCGCTCGCGATCAGGGACGTGTTCGCGGATCCGGGTGCGGTGCACCCCAAGCGCCTGGCCGAGGAGGTCGCCGAGCTGACCCGCAGGGACGGGCTCGGGTACGCGGACACCGTGCTGCTGGCCGCCGCGCGCGCGATCGTCACCGAGTACGTCCGCCGCGGGCCGCGCTCGCTGTGGCACGACGCGGCCAGGGTGAAGGCGCCGACGCTGGTGCTCTATGGCAGCCATGACCGGCTGGTCAGGCCCGCCATGGCCGGGCTCACGGCGCGTTCCTTCCGCGGGGCCCGGGTGGTGGTGCTGTCCCGCACCGGCCACGTGGCGATGATGGAACGGCCCGGCCTCGTCGCCATCCAGATGCGGGACCTGTTCGCCGCCGCCAGGTACCCGGCTCCGGCCTCGGGCTAGAACGGGCATCGCGCTGACCACGTCGGAGCTGCTGATCACCGCGCCGCGGCTGATAACGGCCACCGCGGAAGGCGGGATTCTCGCCCCCGGTTACGCAGCGGTGGCCGGGGGAGTGATCACGGCGGTGGGTGAAGGAAACCCGCCACGTGCCGCCGACATCGCGCTGCCGAGCGGCGTGCTGCTGCCCGGCTTCGTGGACCTCCAGGTCAACGGGTACTTCGGCGAGGAGTTCCTGACCGCGGGGGCGGACGGCTGGGCCAGGGTCACCGCGCGGCTGCCGGAGACCGGAACCACCGCGTTCCTGCCCACGTTCGTCACGGCACCCCCGGGCGTGCTGACCGCCGGGCTGCGTGCGGCGTCGGCGCTGATCCCGGCCCTGCCTGCCGGGGCGCGGGTGCTCGGCGTGCACGTGGAGGGCCCGTTCATCTCGCCGGTATGGAAGGGCGCACACAACGAGGCCTGGATCACGGATCCGGCCGCCGGCGCCGTGGCCGGCCTGATCGACGCCGGCCGCGGCGTGCTCAGGGTGGTCACGCTGGCGCCGGAACGCAGCGGCGCGATGGCGGCCATCACCGCGCTGACCGAGGCGGGCGTTCTGGTCAGCGTCGGCCACAGCGACGCAACCGCGCGGCAGGTGGCCGAGGCCGCCGACCGCGGCGCCCGGATGGTGACGCACCTGTTCAACGCCCAGCGCCCGATGCACCACCGCGAGCCGGGGGTGGTCGGCCAGGCGCTCACCGACCCGCGGCTCACCAGTGGCCTGATCGCCGATCTGCGCCACGTGAGCGCGCAGGTGTGCGTTCTGGCCTTCCGCGCCGCGCCCGGCCGGATCTGCGCGGTCACGGACGCGGCCGCGTGTGCCGGGATGCCGCCGGGCAGCTACAAGCTCGGCGGCGAGCCCATCGAGCTGCCGCCCGGTGACGGCGAGCCTCCGGTGCGTGGTGACGGGACCCTGGCCGGCTCGGGGCTGCGGATGGACGCCGCCGTGGCCAACCTGGTGGCGGCCGGGATCGGGCTGGCCGAGGCGGTCTGCGCCGCCACCCGCGTTCCGGCCGACCTGATCGGCAGGCCCGATCTCGGCCGGATCGCGCCGGGCGCGGCCGCCGACCTGGCCTGGCTCGGCGATGACCTGCGGACGCGGGCAGCCTGGATCGCCGGCGAGCTGGCGTACGCTGGCCCCGCCGATCAGCTCACGAATCTTGCTCGGAGGGGCCCGGCGTGACGTACATGCGGACGGAGATAGCCGAGCAGCCCGCGGCGCTGCGGGCCACGATCGGCGCGCTGCTGCCCCGGGCGGCCGAGGCGGCGGCGCTCGGCTCCGGCACCCGGCAGGTCCTGTTCATCGCGCGCGGGACCTCGGACAACGCTGCGGTCTACGGCAGCTACCTGATCCAGGCGCGTGCCGGACGTCTCGCCACCCTGGCCTCGCCGTCGATCGCCACCACCTACCGCTGCCGGGTCGATCTGGGCGGCGTGCTCGCGGTGGCGCTGTCCCAGTCCGGGCAGACCGAGGAGATCGTCGAGACCCTGACCTGGGCCCGCGACTGCGGCGCGGCCACGCTGGCGATCACCAACGGCGAGGGTTCCCCGCTCGCCGCGGTCGCCGACGTCGCGTTCGTTACCCGAGCCGGGACCGAGCGCGCCGTCCCGGCGACGAAGACGTTCACCACGCAGCTCGCCGCGCTCGCGGTGCTGGCCATCGGCCTCGGGGCCGACCTTGACCCCGCGGAGCTGGCCGGCGTGCCGGACGAGGTCGAGGCGATGCTCGCCACCCCGGAGCAGGACCTGGAGCCGATCGTGGCCGAGCTCGCCGACGACCGCGGGGTGGTCGTCTCCGGGCGCGGGTTCGCCTACGCGGCAGCGCTGGAGCTGGCGCTGAAGCTGAAGGAGGCCTGTTACCTGCACGCGATGGGGCTGTCCTACGCCGACCTGCTGCACGGGCCGATCGCGGTGGTCGACGCGCAGACACCAGCGATCCTGCTCGCGGCCGACTCCGGGCCCACCCTGGACGGCACGGTCGACCTGGCCCGCCGGGTCACCGGGGCCGGGGCGCGCGCCTACGGGATCGGCGGCGGCGATCGCCTGGCCGCCGCGTGCACCCGCGCGCTGGCCGGCCCGCGTCTGCCCGAGTGGCTGGCACCACTCGGGCTGATCGTCCCGGGCCAGCTGCTCACCGAGGCGCTGTCACGCAAGCTCGGGCTCGACCCCGACCGCCCCCGCGGCCTGAGCAAGGTCACTCAGACGGCCTGAGCCGCCGTGAACGGGGACGCCGAGGTCTGCGGGCCGAGCGCGACGGCCACCTGGTCTGCCCATCGCAGCAGCACGTCATCGAGCCGGTCGAGGTCCGACTCGAGCACCGCGAGCCCGGGAACCGGCACCGTCGCGCCCAGCTCGATGAGCAGCGGCCTGAGATAGGCGTCCACCGCTGGCGCGTGGTCGGGAACGCCCATCACCATCAGCGGCAGCGCATCGGCCCCGCTGAGCGCCCGGTGCGGCAGCCGGTCAAGGAACACCTTCAGCAGCCCGGTGTACGTGCCCTTGTAGGTCGGGCTGGCAACGAGCAGCACGTCCGCCCCGGACACCTGGTCGAGCGCCTCCTCCACGGCCGGAGAGGGTTCGGGCAGCAGCAGGTGCCGCGCGAGCACGCAGAGGTCGATGGTCTGCGGACTGCCAGCGAGCCCGGCGGCTCGCGTGATCGCGCGGGCCGCTGCCGCGGCCACGGCCAGCGTCCGCGACGCGGGCTTGGGGTTTCCGACAACGGTGACAAGCGACAATGCTCCTCCTTGAGACGCGCGGGTCAGCTCTGTCATGAGGCACCGGCGGGCACGCGGGTGCGGCCGGCGGGGGCTACGGCGCCGCGCGCGCGGAGCACGGGCAGGACGCCCTCGCCGAACCAGTAGGCCTCCTCGAGGTGCGGGTAGCCGGACAGGATGAACTCCTCGATCCCGAGGGCCGCGTACTCCTCGATCAGGTCGGCGACCTGCTCGTGGCTGCCGACCAGCGCGGTGCCTGCGCCGCCGCGGACGAGGCCGACGCCGGCCCACAGGTGCGGGTAGATCTCGAGTTCCCTGGCTGACCCGCCGTGCTGGTACCCGGAGTGCAGCGCCAGCATGCGCTCCTGGCCGACCGACTCGCTCTTGGCCAGGATCCGCTGGGCGGACTCGATCTCCGCCGGGTCCAGGTAGCCGAGCAGCCGGGCCGCCTCGGCCCATGCCTCGGCCTCGGTGTCCCTGGTGATCACGTGCAGCCGGATGCCGAAGCGCAGGTCCCGGCCCTCGGCCTCGGCCAGGCCGCGGACCCAGGCGACCTTCTCCGCCACCTGAGCCGGTGGCTCGCCCCAGGTCAGGTACACATCCACGTGCCGGGCGGCCACCGGTCCCGCGGCGGCGGACGAGCCGCCGAAGTAGATCCCCGGCGGCGGGTCCGGCGGGCGCATCACCGTCGCGCCCTTGACCTGGTAGTGCTCGCCGGAGAAGTCGAACGGCTCGCCGCTCCACGCCCCGCGCACGATCGCCAGGAACTCGCCGGTCCGCGCGTACCGCTGGTCATGCGACAGGTAGTCACCGAACCTGGCCTGCTCCTCGGCCTGCCCGCCGGTCACCACGTTGAGCAGCAGCCGGCCACGCGAGATGCGCTGGTAGGTGGCTGCCATCTGGGCCGCGAGGGTGGGCGACACCAGCCCCGGCCGGAACGCGACCAGGAACTTCAGCCGCTCCGTCTGGCTGATCAGCGCCGCGGTCACCAGCCACGCGTCCTCGCACCAGGTGCCGGTCGGCGTGAGCACCGCCTCGAACCCGAGCTGCTCGGCGGACCTGGCGACCTGGCCGAGGTACTCCAGGCTCGGTGGCCGGTCCGCCATCGCCGCCCCGGTCACCCGGGAGCCGTTGGCCGCGGCCGGCGTGGCCAGCGCGCCGCCCGAGCTGCCCAGCGGCAGGCTGTGGCCGCGCCCGATGATCGCCCGGCCGTCGCCGGAGGTGGGCAGGAACCAGTGAAACCGCAGGCTCATCAGGACCCGCCCACGACGCTGTTGAAGCCCGTGTAGGAGAAGTTCGCGAAGTCCACCTTGGCCGGGATCAGGCCGGCCGCGTAGAAGTCGTCCGTGATCTGCTGCTCGGAGTTGACCACGGTCGCGTTGATCGGCGCGGGGGTCTCGGTGTCGTCGGCGGCCGCCTTGAGCATGATGTCGTCCGGGAGCCCGGTCTGGGCGGCCCACACCGAAGCCCAGGCCTGAAGGTGCGTGTTGGCCCAGACGTGCGCCTGGTTGATCAGCTTGATGTAGTCCTTGATCGCTGCCGCCTTGGCCGGGTCGGCGAGCGCTGCGCGCGAGGCCACCTCGAACGAGTACGTGTTGCCGATCGAGCTGCCGTTGACCAGGATCCTGGCCCCGTCGTCCTTCGTGACCTCCTCGATGTAGGGGGACCAGATGTCCCACGCGTCCACATCGCCCGAGGTGAACGCGGGCAGGGCGTCGGTGGGCTCAAGATAGTCCAGGGTCACGTCCTTGGGCGTGAGACCGGCGTTCTTCAGCACCGCGAGTATGTGGTAGTCGGCTGAGCTGCCCTCGGCCACGGCGATCTTCTTGCCGCGCAGCTGGGCGACCGAGTGGATCGGCGAGCCCTTCGGCACGACGATCGCCGCCGCGAGCGGGTTGCCGAGCAGCGCCCCGACGATCGCTATCTTGTCTCCCGAGGCCGCGCCGAAGACCGGCGGGGCGTCGCCGACGCCGCCGATGTCCAGTGAGCCGCTCGCTATGGCCTCCACCATCGGCGGCCCGGACGGGAAGTCCGACCAGGCGACCTTGAACGGCAGCTTGTTGATCAGTCCGGCGGCGGTGAGCAGCGCCTTGGCGCCGGTTCCGGTCTGGTCCCCGACGCGCAGGGTGACCTTGGCCAGCTCGGCCGCGCTGACCGTGTCGCTGTTCTTGGACGCGCTGGACGACCCTGACGAGCAGGCGGCGGCGAGCAGGCCGGCCGCAAGAAAGCAGGCGGCCAGGCGGGCTGGGCGTCTGGTGATCATTTCTTTCCTTCCGTGGTTACGCCTAGCTCGGCGAGCAGGCGGTTGCGCAGGTCCACCAGCGCGGGCTGGTCCCGGTCCCGGGGGCGCGGGGCCTCGACCCGGCAGGCGAACCCGATCCGGCCGCTGCTGAGCACCAGCACCCGGTCGGCCAGGGCGAGCGCCTCGTCCACGTCGTGGGTGACCAGCAGCACGGCGGGGCCGTGATGCGCCCACAGCCGCAGCACCAGGCGATGCATGGCGATCCTGGTCAGCGCGTCGAGCGCGCTGAACGGCTCGTCGAGCAGGAGCAGCGTTGGCTCCCGGACCAGCGCCCTGGCCAGGGACGCCCGCTGCGCCTCGCCGCCGGACAGCGTCAGCGGCCAGGCCTCGGCCCGCTCGGTGAGGCCGACCTCGGCCAGCGTGGCGTCGGCCACCGACCTCGGGTCGGCGACTCGCAGGCCCAGGCACACGTTGGCCCGGACCCGCTTCCACGGCAGCAGCCGCGGCTCCTGGAACGCCACCGCCACGGTGCCGTTCACCGTGAGCTCCCCGGCCAGGTCCCGGTCCAGGCCGGCCAGCGCACGCAGCAGCGTGGACTTGCCAGACCCGCTGCGCCCGATCAGCGCGACGAACTCTCCCGGGGCGATTTCCAGGTCAAGGCCGTCCAGCACCAGGCGCTCCCCGAACGCCCGGGTCAGGCCGCAGGCGCGTGCCACAGGAAGGTGGGGCGTCAGCGTTCCAGGAAGTTGCGACGCCAAGACAGCGCTCGCCTTTCCAGCAGTCGGACAAGGGCATCGGTGAGCAGGCCGAGAATGCAGTAGACGAGCAGGCAGACGAAGATCACGTCGTTGCGGTTGAACTGCTCGGCCTGGTTGATCATGTACCCGAGCCCGGCGTTGGCGTTGATCTGCTCGGCGACCACCAGCGCGAGCCACGACACGCCCAGGCTCAGCCGCAGGCCGGTGAGCATCTGCGGCAGCGCCCCCGGCAGCACGATGTGCCTGATCACCTCCGTGCGGCGCAGTTGCTGGACCTGGCCGACCTCGGCGAGCTTCGCGTCCACGCTGCGGATCCCCGCGAACGTGTTCAGGTACAGCGGGATCGTGGCGGCGATCGCGATCAGCAGGATCTTGGGCAGTTCCCCGATCCCGAACCAGACGATGAACACCGGGATCAGCCCGAACAGCGGCAGCGTGCGGAGCATCTGCATCGGCGGGTCGGCGGCGTACTCGCCGACCCGGCTCAGCCCGGCGACCAGCGCCAGCAGGATGCCGGCCGTGGCGCCGAACCCGAAGCCGATCGCGACCCGCTCCAGCGAGACCAGCATCGCGCCCTGCAGCGTGCCGTACGCCGGGGAGTTCGTGGTGATCAGGCTGATCGCGGTGGACCAGACCTCGCTGGGCGGCGGCAGCTTCTGCGTGGAGACGATGCCAAGCTCGCTCTCGCCCTGCCAGAGCCCCAGCAGCACCAGCGGGCTGATCAGCCGCAGCAGACTGCGCCTGATCGCTGTCCGGCGACCCGGGCCGCCGCGCGGCTGCGGGCCCGGGCGGCCTCCGGTCGTTCCTCGCGGGTCCGTGACCAGCAGGGCAAGGCCGGAACTCATGCACCTATCGTGCGGCTATATCCCTATAAAGTCAATTGGAATGGTAATAATTGCCGCGGATCAGAATTCCCGGTGCACCTTGTGCTGGGCGGCCTGCGCGATCGGGCGCATGACCATCAGGTCGATGTTCACGTGCTGCGGCCTGGTCACCGTCCACGCGATCGCGTCGGCGACGTCCTCGGCGGTCAGCGGCTCGGCCACGCCGGCGTAGACGGCCGCCGCCTTGTCCGCGTCGCCGTGATACCGGTTGAGCGCGAACTCGCCGGTCCGCACCATTCCGGGCGCGATCTCGATGACCCGGACCGGCTGGCCGGCCAGCTCCAGGCGCAGCGTGCCCGCGACCGCGTGCTCCGCGTGCTTCGCGGCCACGTAACCGCCGCCGCCCTCGTAGGCGACGAAGCCGGCGGTGGACGAGAGCACCACGATCGTGCCCGCGCCGCTCGCCACCAGCTTGGGCAGCAGCGCCTGCGTCATGTGCAGCGTGCCGAGCACGTTGACCTCGTACATGGTCAGCCACTCGGCCGGGGAGGAGTCCTCCACGGTGTCCGCGCCGATGGCCCCGCCGGCGTTGCTGACGAAGACGTCGCACCGGTCCAGGGACCCGGCGAACTTGTCGACCGCTGGACGGTCGGTGACGTCGAGGTGGTGCACGTCGGCCTGGCCGCCGCGCTCGGTGATCCCGGCAGCGACCGCCTCGAGGCGGTCGGTCCTGCGGGCGGCCAGCGCGACCCGGTACCCGGCGTCGGCCAGCTTCACCGCCGTGGCCGCTCCGATCCCGCTGCTTGCTCCGGTGATGACGGCTGTTCGCTGCATTCTGGAAATTGTGCCAGGCGGAAGCTCGTGGCTTAAGTTGACGGCGGCGGGCTGCCGGTGACCTGACGGGTCGCCAGGCTGACGTTCGCGGTCTTCTGTATCAGCACGCTGATGAACTCCTCCAGCTCTGATTTCTGCCGCCGCGTCGTCGGCGTGCGCAGGTTCGCGAACTCGGCCCAGACCAGCACGAGGTAGTGGCCCTTGACCTCCGCCGCCTCGAAGCCCGTCCCCTGGCCCAGCTTCTTGGTCGGCCCATGGGCGGCGGTCAGCTGGGCGATGAACTCCGACGGGCCCGCCGCCTTCCCCGCCCGCTCGGCGGCGGTCGCGGTGACCAGGTTGAGCACCCCGATGGTCCCCATCAGCTTGGGATCGGACGACAGGTAGCTCGCCCGCATGGCCTGAGTGCAGTCGGCGCTTTTCACCTCCGCGACCAGCTGGCTGCCGACCAGCGCCCCGGGACAGTGCGTCTTCGCCTTCTCCACGGTCAGGGTGTAGGTGCTGGTCCCGCTGATGAAGCTGGCGGGGAACAGCTCGGCGAGCGAGAGCGGCACCGGATCCAGGGCGCGGGTCTGGATGTGTCCCCACGGTCCGAGCGACGGGCTTGGCGACGGATCCGCGGACGGCCCGGCCGATGGCTTGTCCCGCTGCGCGTCCGCCGCGGGCGCCGGTGCGTTGTGGCCCCTGGCGAAGAAGAAGTAGCCGGCGCCGCCGACCACGGCGATCAGCACTGCCGCCCCGACGATCAGCAGGGCGCGCAGGTTGCCGCGCCCGCGGGCCCGCTTGCGGCCGCGAGAACCGCGCCCGCGCGCGGGATGCCCCCGCCCCGGTGCCGTCGTGGCGCGCTGGCCCGGGCCGGCCGCGCCGCGGTTGAACGGAGCGGGCGTGGCAAGCTCGAAAGGCCCCGTGGCCGCGCGCTGCGGCCCGGTGCCGGGGTGGTCGGCGGGATCGGCAAAGACCGGACCGCCGAGGCCCGCGTCCTCCGCGACGCCCTGGTGCGGCCCGGTGACGGCCTGCTCGGCAGCGCCGTCAAACTGGCCAATTTCCGGCCCGGTCAGTACGGGCCCGGCCAGGGCGGATCCCGCGAGTGCGGAACCGGCCAGGGCGGGACCGTCCAGGGCCGCGTCCTGCGGGACGCCGTGCTGGGTCGTATCGGCATCGGGGCTGCGCCCGCGCCCGGCGCCCAGATCGCCCCACTCGCCGCCGGCCGCCGTGCCGTCGACGACCCCCCAGGACTGAGTGTTCGTGACGTCGGCGGCGGGGTCGCTCACCGCGAGCGCCGAGTACCCAGGGTCGGACGGCCCGGTGTCGGCGTACCCGGTGGCGTTAAAGTCCTGGTCGGCGTATCCGGCGTCGGAGTATCCGCCGTCTGCGTAGCCGGCATCGGCGTACCCGGCGCCGCCGTGCCTGGCCAGCGGCGAACCGGCCGGGTCCGGGTAACCCGCCTCCCACCTGCCGCCGAGCGGGCCGCTCAGGCTCGGGTCGTACCCGTTCTCGCCCGGCGCGGGCGCCCGGTTCCAGGCGGCGAACTGCCCGGGCGGGTAGAGCGGCGGCGGCTGCCCGGGCGCGGGCGGGAACCCACGGACCGGGCCCTTGCCGATCGCGCCGC
>JASHOI010000045.1 GCA_030041195.1 Streptosporangiaceae bacterium
GCGGCCCGCTTCACCGGGACACCGCCGACCGTCACAACCGTGGAGGTGTCCCGCCTGTTTGTTCCCGGGGCGCTCCTCGAGGTCGAGATCCTGGCCATTACCTGAGCCGCACGAACAACCCGCGGCTCATAGGCCAACCCGGCTGCCTTTCCACAGATAGAGGTCACGAAGCAGGCATATCTCGGCACCGTGGTGGATGAGCTCCACGTTGATGTACAGAATGCGCTTCGCCATCGGCTCATCTGCGAACGCCGGTGGTGAGATTGCCCCTTGCGGCCGGGCAAGTCCTGCCGCGCCGAGGCTGCGTACATCGCTGACCCACGCGTCGTGGCCGGCATCGAGCTGCCGCAGCGCTCCTTCGGCGGTACCCGGGTAGCTGAGGCCCGGGTGATCCGCGGGCGGCTCGACGAAATGGGGGGCATCCGGTGGCCCGAACACGTCGATGAGATGCGCGAGCCTCCAGGCGATCGTGGTCACGGGTTCGCGATCGTGCGGCGGCATGGCGTAGTCCATCGTGAACTCGCCCGTGCCGAGCGACATCGGCGCCAAGCTCTCGCCGCGGCGGCTGAGGGTCCAGCAGCCGGCAACCGGCTGCCAGAAATACTCATCGTCGGTCAGCCCGTCCAGCCGCGGACGGAGCTGGCGCTGCCAGTGCCACTCGAGCTGGTCGATCAGCTCGGCGTTCCAGTCAATGTCCATGCTCCGACAACCTACGGCCCGAGCGGGACAGCGCAGGCGCCATCCTGGTTAGTGGCAGACGAATACGCCCATGTGGGTGGCGGTACGGAAACTGCCCTCGGCCTGGATGACCTGCTCGACCCGCACGGCGATGTCGTCGAGCACCGCGTCGAAGTCGAGCGGCTCGCCGATATAGGCGAGCGTGGGCTCGCGGATGCTGGCGACGTACGCGACAACCGGCTGCGCGCTCGGGATGGACAGCGGCACATCAAAGGTGCGCAGCTCGACGCTGGAGAATTCCCGGCTCAGCAGGGCGGCGCCGGTCTGCGTGGTGAAGCTGTCGGCAGGCGTCGCCTGGACCGGGCGGCCGAGCTGGCTGGAGATCGCCGCGTCCAGCAGCTCACGGATTCCGGCCAGGGAGGCGGGGCTGTTCGTCGACGCCAGCACGGTTCCGCCCGGCTTGGTGATGCGGCGCAGTTCCCGGATCGCGGCCGGGACGTCGGGCACGTGATAAAGCATGTGCATGGCCATGGCCACATCAACGGCGCGGTCTGGCAGCGGAAGACGCTGCGCGTCCGCCTGGACCAGCGACAGGCCACCGGACTGGCGCAGGTCCTCCAGCGAGCGCAGCATCCCGGCTGACAGGTCAACGCCGATGGCGTGACGGCACCTGCCCTGCGGCACGATCTGGCGCAGATCGAACCCGTTGCCGCATCCCACGTCGGCTACGATCTGCGTCCCGTCCCACGGGATCATCGAGGTGCGCCACCCCGGATTCGCCGCTGTCTCGGCATACGCATAGATGGCCATGCGGGAACGGAGGTGCCGGTCGTCGGCGTACGCGGAACCGGTCAGCATGCGCCGCCCGGTCACCGGGTCATCGTCAGACACGGCCACCAGCAAACCACACCAGGCGCGGTCGCCCGGGACCGGTTCGTGCGGCGTCCAGGGCCCGTCATTCAGCCCCCTGGGCAGCCTGGCTTATCACGCCGGCCACGACAGCCGGACGCGAAACGTACACGGCGTGGCTGCCCGGGGTCTCGGTGACGGTCGCCTTGGCTCGTTCGGACATGGCGCGCTGGGCGGCAGGCGGGATCATGTGGTCGTCCGTGGCGACCAGGTACCAGGACGGCTTGCTGCGCCAGGCGGGCTCGGTGACCGCCCCGCCCAGCGCGTCCACAGCGGCCGGGAGCTGGGAGTCAGCCATGAACGCGGCCAGTTTCCCTGGCACATCGGCGGCGAAGGACGCGGCGAACTTGTCCCGGTCCAGCAGCAGGAAACCATTGACCGGCGGCAGGATCGGCGGTAGCGGCGCGCCGGGGGGCGGGTCGGCGATCAGCGAGCTGACCGACTCCCCGGTGTCGGGCGCGAACGCCGTGACGTAGACGAGCGCGGCGACATCGGGGTGGTTGCCGGCCTCGGTGATGACGGCTCCGCCGTAGGAGTGGCCGACCAGCACGGCCGGGCCGTCGAGGCTGTCGAGAACCTGGTGGGTGGCGGCGACGTCGCCGGCAAAGGAGAGGTTGGGGATCTGCACGACGGCTACCCGGTAACCGTCCGCGGTGAGGTGATCGTAGACGCCCTGCCAGCCTGATCCGTCCACGAAGTTGCCGTGCACGAGCACGATGTTCTTGATTGCCATGGTCGCTCCTGGCCTTGGACGGGACGGGCCCTGACGCCGGTCCCGGTGCCCGAAAGTCAACCGGCGGGGAGTGGGCGGCACCAGGCAGAACAGCACGCAGAAGTACCCGCGCAACGACCGTGCGGGACGGCTCGGCGGGCTCAGGGTGCCGCGGGCAGCGCGGCGTGACAGCGGCTGCTCGCCTCGGCGTCGCCGATCGCCGCGTACACCTGTGCCGCACGCGCGTAGGCATCGCGGCTCTGTTCGGTCCGGCCTTCCTGCGCCAGCAGGCCAGCCAGCGTCTCCAGAGCCTCGCCCTGCCGGAAGTTCGGCTGAAGCGTCTCCATGAGCCCGATCGCCTCGGTGAGCGCGGAGATCGCTTCGGTCCGGCGGCCCAGGGCTTCCAGGCACTGGGCAATGCGGAAATGCGCGTAGGGCCGGCTCTGCGCGGCGATCGTCGGCGTCATCCCCGAACCCGCGTCGTCGATCAGGGTGAGCGCCGTGCGGAATTGCTCCAGCGCCTCGGCGTAGCGCCCCTCGTCACGACGGCAGAGCCCGATGAGCGAGAGACACTGGACGTAGTCGTCGATGTCGCCGATCGCGTCGAATGTCTTCGCCGCCGCGAACGCCGACGCGGCGGCCTCATCGGGCCGTCCGAGCAGAAGCTGCGCTCGCGCGGTGTATTTGTGCGACCCGGCGATCTGCGCCTGCGCGCCGGACCTGGCCGCCAGGTCCAGCGCCTCGGCCGCGTACTTCAGCACGGCCTGCGGGTCGCTCGGCGGGATCCAGTGCACCCACGCAAGACAGTTGAGCTGGGCCGCCTGCCGCGGCAGATCATCGAGAGCGGCGGCAGCCACCGCTCCGAGCGTGAAGACCAGACCCCAGTGCGCGCCGTGCTCCCACCGGTTAGAGAACCAGTGCATTGACTCCGCGCAGTCCGCGACGGCGGCGTGCTGGCCGCGATCCGCCGCGGACCGCAGCGCACCCAGCCAGTTGTCCGCGTTCGCGCGCAGCCAGTTCTCGGCCTCTCCCGCGCTGGACAAGACGACAAGGTCCGGGTCAGGCAGGCCGGCACGACCATAGCCGGGTTCGAACCACCGCCCGGCCATCGTGGCCATCCGCAGCAGCCACGACGTCACCCTCGCCGTGAGTGCCTCACGTTCGGCCGGGGATTCCTCCTCCTCGAGCCGGGTGCGAGCGAACAGCCGGACCAGGTCGTGGAACCGGTATCGTCCCGCGGCGCTGTCCTGCAGCAGGCCGAGGTCGACGAGTTCGTCCAGGGCATCCCAGGCGACCTCCATCGGCACCTCGCCAGCGATCGCGGCAAGGGCCGCATCGTAGTCGCGGCCCGGCGCCACGGCCAGCCGCCGGAATACCCGCCGGGAGGCGTCTGCGAGCTGCTGGTACGACATCGCGAACGCGGTTGCGATCTTCAGATCACCGGCCTTGAACTGATCCAGGCGGTGCTCCTCGTCCGCCAGCCGGGCCGCGAGTTCGGCGGCGTCCCAGCCCGGCCGGCTGACCAGCCGGTTCCCGATGATCCGCAGCGCCAGCGGCATGCCCTCGCACAAACCGGCAAGCTGTCTGAGTGCCGATTCCTCGTCGCGCGCGGAGCGCTGGCCTGCAATCCCGGTCAGCAGGTCCGTGGCCTCCGGCAGCGAAAGGGGCCCGAGGGCGAGCCGGCGTACGCCCTCCAGGCCGGCCAGCAGCCGCTTGGCCGTGATCAGCGTCCGGCTCGCGCCGTCTCCCGGCAGCAGCGGGCGCACCTGCTCCTCCGACCCGGCATTGTCCAGGACGACCAGCGCATGCCGGTCCCGCAGCAGCGACCGGTACACCGAAGCACGCCCCGGAATATCCCCGGGGATCTGCCCGTCCGCGACACCCAGCGCGCGAAGCAGCAGCCGCAACGCGTCGGCGGCGGCCGCAGGCCGCGGGGACATGCCGAGCAGGTCGAGGAAGAACACCCCGCCGGGGAAGTTCGGCCCCAGGACGTGGGCCGCGCGGATGGCGAGCGTGGTCTTCCCCATGCCCCCCGAACCGGTGATGAGCCCCACCACACCGGCACCCGGTGCGCTCTCGGCGCATACCAGCTCGCTTATCCAGGCCAGTTCCGCGGCGCGGCCGGTGAAGTCGTCAACCAGCCGGGGCAGTTCACACAGGCCGGCCGGGCGGGTCCAGTGATCCCGCAGCCTGCCATCACGCGCCAGCTCGACAAGCTGCTTGCGGGCATCCCCGTCCAGGGCAAGCGCGTCCGCCAGGGCAGTGACGGTCCGGTGCTGAGGTCCCTTGCTTCGCCCGCGCTCCATATCCGACAGGGTCCGCGCACTGACCCCCGACGCCTCGGCCAGCTGCTCGAGCGTCAGCCGCGCCGCGCGCCGGTGACCGCGCAGCACCTCCCCGAAACCCGGACGTCTAGTGATGGCGAAACTCTACTGGGTGCCGGGCGCGCTTCCCGGTACAGTCAGGTTCGTGCTGGTTCGGCCGTCCCGCCAGGGCGGCCGTCGCAAGAGGGAACCCGGTGTGAGTCCGGGACTGCCCCGCAGCGGTAAGCGGGAACGACCGCCGTCATCAAGCACTGGGCCGATCGGCCCGGGAAGCGACGGCCAGTAGGCCACCCCTGGCGCCTAGCGCGCCGGAGGCTCGCCCGCGAGTCCGAAGACCTGCCAGCGCGCCGTGCGCGCCGCGCACGGCCGGCCTGTGGCTTCGAGGGTGAGCCCACGGCGCGGCAGGTGACTCGCGTGAGCCGGCCGCGACCGGCATCCTCCTGGCCGCCGGCCCAAGGGCCGAGCTCGCGAGGAGAGAGCCGTGCAACCTCGTCCTGCCGCCGCAGGGAGCCTGCTTCCCACGTTGCCGGGGTCGTGCTACACCGATCCCGCAACCTTCGCCCGCGAGCAAGAGCTCGTCTTCGAAGGCCACTGGCTGTGCGTGGTCCGCTCGGGCGACATTCCAGGCCCGGGACAATTCCAGGTTGTCCAGGCCGGCCGCGAGAGCGTGCTGGTCGTCCGGCAGCACGACGGCGGGCTGCGCGCCTTCCTGAACGTCTGCCGCCACCGCGGGGCCAGGCTGTGCCTGGAGGCGGACGGGAAGGTCACACGCTACCTGCGCTGCCCGTATCACGCGTGGTCCTATGAGCTGGGCGGGCGGCTTGCGGCCGCGCCGAACCTGGCCAGGATGGCCGACATCGACCGCGATGAATATGGCCTGATCCCCGTTGCGCTGCGGGAATGGCTCGGCTACGCATGGGTGTGCCTGGCCAGCCAGCCCCCGTCGTTCGAGGCCACCGTGTGCGGCGCAGTGACGGCCAGGCTCGGCAGTGCGCAGGCCATCGAGGCCTACCGGCCCGGCGATCTGGCCGTCGGCCGGCGCATCAGCTATGACGTGGCCGCCAACTGGAAGCTCATCATTGAGAACTTCATGGAGTGCTACCACTGCGCCACGATCCATCCGGAGCTGACCAGCGTGCTGCCCGAGTTTGCCGGCGGCTACGCCGCCCAGTACTACGTGGGCCGCGGCGCGGCCTTCGCCGACCGCGCCGCGGGCTTCACCGCCGACGGGAGCGCCGGCTTCGCGCGCCTGCCAGGCATCACGGACGACCAGGACCGCAGGTACTTCGCGATCACGATCCGGCCCCAGGTGTTCATCAACCTGGTGCCCGACCACGTGATCCTGCACCGCCTGGTGCCGCTCGCGCCCGGCCGGACAACAGTGATCTGCGACTGGCTGTTCGACCCCGGCGTGGTGGCATCGGGCCAGGATCTCACCGGGTCGGTCGAGCTGTTCGACCTGGTCAACCGGCAGGACTTCGACGCATGCGAGCGCACCCAGCCGTCGATGGACTCCCGTGCCTACTCCCGTGGCGGCGTCCTGGTCCCCAGCGAGCACCACATCACCGAGTTCCATTCCTGGATCCGGGCAAAGCTCGGCGAGCCGGCCCGGTCGTAGGCCCGCTACCCGGTGACCGTGCCGCGCACCTGCCGCGCGGCCGCGATCATATTGCGCAGGGCGGGCTCGGTTTCGGCGTAGCCGCGGGTCTTCAGCCCGCAGTCGGGGTTGACCCACACGCGGCTGGGCTCGACCACCTTCACCGCGAGGGACAACGCCTCGGCCATCTCGGCGACACCCGGCACCCGGGGAGAGTGGATGTCCCAGACGCCGGGGCCGATGCCGCGCCCGAACCCGGCCGCGGTCAGGTCTTCGATGAACTCCATCCGGGAACGGGCCGCCTCGACGCTGGTCACATCCGCGTCCAGCGCTTCGATGGCGCCGATGATCTCGCCAAACTCGCTGTAGCACATGTGCGTGTGGATCTGTGTCGCGTCGGCTGCACCCGACGTGGCCAGCCGGAACGCCCGCACCGCCCAGTCCAGGTATGCCTCGCGGTCGGCCCGCCGCAGCGGCAGCAGCTCCCGCAGCGCGGGCTCATCCACCTGGATGATCCGGATCCCTGCTGCCTCGAGATCGGCGATCTCATCCCGGATCGCAAGCGAAACCTGACGCGCGGTCTCGCCCAGCGGCTGGTCGGTCCGGACAAACGACCAGGCGAGCATCGTGACCGGCCCGGTCAGCATGCCCTTGACCGGCCGGGGCGTCCGGGACTGCGCATAGCGGGCCCAGCGGACCGTGATCGGCTCCGGCCGCGAGACGTCGCCGTGCAGGATGGGCGGCCGGACGTACCGGGTCCCGTACGACTGAACCCAGCCGCTGGCTGTGGCCGCGAACCCGTCTAGCTGCTCGGCGAAGTACTGCACCATGTCGTTGCGTTCCGGCTCGCCGTGCACCAGCACGTCCAGGCCGATGTCTTCCTGCAGGGCGATCACGTGGTCGATCTCGGCGCGCATGACCGCCTCGTAAGCGCTGTCGGCGATGCGCCCGGCGCGGTGGTCCGCGCGGGCTTTGCGGATCTGGTCGGTCTGCGGGAACGACCCGATCGTGGTGGTGGGCAGCACCGGAAGGCCATTGGCCTGCGCGGCCTGGCGGACAGCGTAGGGGCCACGGGGCGGGCCGTCTCCCAGCGCCTCCAGCCTCGCCCTGACCCCGGCATTCACCGCCAGTTCCGGAACCTGTCCCGCGGCGAGCTGCGCGGAGATCGCCTCCCGGCCTTCGGTCAGCGCCCGGCCGAGCGCCACGACCTCGTCGACCTTCTGCCGGGCAAAAGCGAGCCGCGAGGCAAGTTCCGGCGCCAGCGACGTCTCGGCGCGCAGGTCGAGTGGCAGGTGCAGCAGCGAGCAGGACGTGCTCACGCAAAGCCGGCCGGCCAGGCCGAGCAGCGACGCGCACATCGACAATGCGCCAGCCAGATCGGTGCGCCACACGTTGCGGCCGTCGACGACGCCGGCTACCAGGGTCTTACCGCCGATGCCGGCGATCCGGGCCAGTGCTTCCCTGTTGCCGGGCCCTGCCACGAAGTCCAGGCCGATTGCCTCGACCGGGCTCTCCGCCAGCACCGCCAGCGCGTCGCCGATCTCTCCGAAACAGGTGCTGACCAGCAGCGCGGGCCGCGCGGTCAGCGACCCGAGCCGGGAGTAGGCGCGGCGCAACGCCTCGGCTTCTTCCTCGGTCCGGTCGGCGGCGAGCGCGGGCTCATCGAGCTGCACCCATCCGGCGCCGGCGGTGCGCAGGTCCACGAGCAGCTGCGCGTACACGTCCAGCAGCGGGTCAAGCAGGGTCAGCGGCCGGAAGCCGGGCTCGGCGGGCTTGGACAGCAGCAGGAACGACACCGGCCCGAGCAGCACCGGCCGCGTCTCGATGCCGCACGACCGCGCCTCCAGGTACTCCTGCAACGGCTTGTCATCAGCCAGCCGAAGGTCCGTATCGGGCCCGAGTTCCGGAACCAGGTAGTGATAGTTCGTGTCGAACCATTTGGTCAGCTCCAGCGGAGCGATGCGGTCGGCGCCGCGCGCCATCGCGAAATAGGCGTCCAGGCCGTCGCGGCCGGCAAACCGCTCCGGAACGGCGTTGACCATCACGGCGGTATCCAGCACGTGGTCGTACAGCGAGAATGTGTTCGACGGGATGCCGGTCAGCCCGGCGCCGCGCAGGGTTTCCCAGGTCTCTCGCCGCAGGCCGACCGCGGCCGCCTCCAGGTCGGCCGCGGTGCTCCGGGCCGCCCAGAATGCCTCGGTCGCCTTCTTCAGTTCCCGCCGCGCACCGATCCGCGGGTAGCCCAGCACGGTCGTTTCCATGGCTTGTCTCCCTCGCCCAGCCATCAACCGCGGCTCACGGGAAGGGAGAGCGGCGCCAGCGGCGGCCGCGTCCTGTGCCCACCCGAGAGGCCACGGACCACCGCGCACCGGACGGCGCGCGGGCGGAGGCAGGTCTTCGGACTCACGGGCGCGACGCCGGTTCGGCGTCTCCTACTGGCCGTCGCTTCCCAGGCTGGCTGGCCCAGTGCGTGATGACGGCGGTCGTTCCCGTTCACCGCTGCGGGGCAGTCCCGGACTCACACCGGGTTCCCTCTTGCGACGCCCACGACCACCGGCCATGGGCGAACCATCCGCCCCAGCAGTATAAGTGCGGTCACCGGCGCTGAGGGCGACGGCCCGCCGTCACCGCGCTGCCGAGCGCGCCGAAGTTGCGACTGCTGCACAGGTACGTACATTCGTTCCATGGCGCGCGCAGCGAGTTGCCAAGGCGGGTCGAACGGCGGCGAGCGGCAGTGGGCCGGAGATCCGGGCCTGCGGTATGTGCTCAGCGCCGGGCACGCGTTCGACGGTTCGCGATTCCTCGCTGACGGCGCTCAGGTCCTTGTCGACGGCGGCCTGATCGTGGGGGTGCAGCCACAGCACCACCCGGTCCCGGGCGGCTGGCCGGTGATCGACCTTCCCGGTGGCACCGTCTTGCCCGGGCTCGTCGATACCCACGTGCATCTGGTGGGCGGCGGGGAGCCCGATGCGCTGGCACTGGACGCCGGCCGGCCCGGCGCGCAGCGCGAGGAGGTGATCCGCCGGTCCCTGGCGCAGCACCTGGTACAGGGCGTCACGACCGTCCGGGACCTGGGCGACACCCGGTGGGCCGTGCTGGACCGCGCGGCGCAGGACGGGGAGCCGACCGTCGTGGCGTCCGGTCCTCCCATCACCTCTCCCGGCGGGCACTGCGCCGCGATGGGCGGTGCGGCTGCTGGCGCGGTCGCCTTGCGCGCCCTCGTGGCCGAAGGGCATGAACGTGGCGCGCAGACAGTGAAGATCGTGGTGAGCGGCGGGGCGATGACGGCCGGCTCGGATCTGCTCGAGCTGCAGTTCGGCCTGGACGACGTCCGGCTGGTCGTCGAGGAGGCGCACCGCCGCGGATTGCCGGTGACCGCGCACGCCCACTCCGTGCCGTCGGTCGAGCTGTGCGTTGCGGCAGGCGTCGACGGAATCGAGCACTGCACCTGCCTGA
Source organism: Streptosporangiaceae bacterium (assembly GCA_030041195.1). The sequence goes on from JASHOI010000045.1 coordinate 9,677, forward strand.
CCGGCCGCGGCATCCACACTCCGCCGGCACTGATCGGGGCGCTGGCCGCGCGCGGGATCCAGGTGTGCCCCACCTTCGGCCGCCTGCCCGGGCTGCCGCCCTCCGCACAGGCCGTCGAGGTGATGCGGCGCACCGGGATGACCTTGCAGGCCCGGTTCGAGCAGGTGGGCGCGCTCTTCGCCGCCGGGGTGCCGATCCTGGCCGGGTCGGACGCCGGCATCCACCCGGCCAAACCGCACGGGGTGCTGGCGCACTCGGTGGCCGAGCTGATCCAGTCCGGGCTGCCGGCCGCCGATGCGCTGGCGGCCGCCACGTCGGTGGCGGCCGACGTGTGCGGTCTGGGCAGCAGCCGCGGCCGGCTCCGCCCCGGGGCGGCCGCCGACCTGCTCGTTGTGCAGGGTGACCTGGCCGCGGATGTCGCGGCACTGACCCGGCCGCAGCTGGTGGTCCTGCGCGGCCGGGTGATCCCGCTCAGCGGCGCGCCACCAGCACCGAGTTGACCACCTCGCCGAGCGGGTGCACCAGCACCAGCGGCACGCAGCCGGCTGCCTCCGAGACGTCACCGGGCTCGACCGCTGCATACAGCAGCGAGCGCAGGCCGCGGGCACTGCGCAGCACCAGGTAGGCCCCCGGATCCAGGGCGCGGCCTACCGCGCGCAGCACGGCCCGCTTCTGCTCGCGGGTGTGCCCCACCAGAGCGGCCACGACGACCACGTCGCAGCCGGCCAGGAGCTGCGCCATGTCTTCGGCCGACGTGGCGTCGCCCTGCGCGACACGCAGGTCCGGGCCGGGCGCGAGCCGGTCGAGCAGCCGCCGGGCGAGGTCCGCGGCGTGCGGATCGTTGTCGACGACGTCCACGGCCGCACCCAGTTCCCGGTGCAGCAGCAGGGCGCTGACGGGCAGCGGGCCGCCGCCGAGGAAGCAGATACCGGCTCCCGGGCGGGGAACGTGACCGGCTCCCGCGAGGGTATGCATCTCCAGACGGCTCAGCTGCTGGTAGTTCTCCAGGTAGCTGAACCGGCGCAGCTCGGCCCAGGGATCCCCGGCCTCCAGCACCCGGCGGGCCCAGGCCTGTTCGAGCAGCGACTCACCTCGCGAGCAGAGCCGGAGCAGGTCGGGCCGCAGCCGCCGGATTCGCGGGTCGGCCAGCACGGGCGGTGCCGCCCGGTCGTCCGCGTGAACGCAGACCCGCACGAGCTCCTGGAAGAGGCCGTTCACCTCGGGGTCAGGAGCCAGGCTGTCGAGGCGGCTCAGGTGCTCGTGCAGCCGGACGATCTGGTCGCCGAGCCCGGCGGTGTGCGCGGTCTGGACGTCGGAGGGAAGTTCGGCAGTGCGCGAAGCGGTGACGCTCATCAGCCGGCGCGGTGGAGCAGCGCCTCGGTGTCGATCTCGAAGTGGACGCAGTTGAACGGGTCGGGGCGGCTGTCGTGGACCTCATGGACGGGCATGGACCGCCAGAACGCCTCCGCGCCGGGCACTCCCGCGTCCGTGTGCAGGTACACCCGGCGGTAGCCGCCGGGTCCGGTGCTCCAGGCGACGGCGTGCTGGACCAGGGCCCGGCCCAGACCCCGGCGCCGGCCCCGGCCCGAGACCCACACCCGCACTAACTGGCAGACATCGGGCTGGTTGTAGCGCTCAGCCAGCCAGCCCGGGTTCGGCGGGCTGGCCAGTTCGCAGGGCCGCACGGCGGCGGTTCCGAGCGCCTCGCCCCGGTACCGCGCCACCAGCAGGGCCGATCGCGGCCGACGCAGGTAGGCGGCCTCCAGGTTGTCCAGGTCCCGATGCCACTGCGGGCGGTAACCGCCGAGATCGCTCTCCAGCACCTCGCGCATCACGCGCTCGGCGTCTGGCAGATCGGACGGTTCGGCGAGCGTGACGCTGATCTGGGCCGTGCCGACGGCTGCGGCCTGCGGTGCGGACATGATCTCCCTCTTGGCGTGACGTCTGGGACTCAGGCAGGTAAGCCTAACCACCAGATCCCGCTCCGGCCGTGGAAAGCGCCGCAGCTGTTAGGGTCGGGGCAACGCCGTGTGCCGAAGTGACCGGCAGCAGTAACGTGCCGGCATCTCCTGGGGGCTAGCGTGGCTGATCGTTACCCGGCCATCGAGGATCATGCGGTCATCGGCGACCTGCACACCGTGGCGCTGGTGGACACGGACGGGACCGTCGACTGGTGCTGCCTGCCGCGGTTCGACTCGCCGGCGGTGTTCGGGTCCTTGCTGGACGCTGACCGGGGCGGCAGGTTCGCTGTGTCATGCGGGGGCACCCGGGTCAAGCAGCTGTACATGCCTGATTCGAACGTCCTGGTGACCCGGTTCCTGGGGGCCGAGTCCGTGGGCGAGGTAACCGACTTCATGGTTCCCCGTCACCCGGGCGGCCCGCCGATGCCCGCCGGGCACCTGCTGATCCGCCGGCTGCACGCGGTCCGGGGGCAGGTCACCTTCGCGATCACCTGCCGGCCGGCGTTTGACTTCGGCCGCCAGGACCACACCGTGCACGTGCTCGAACACGGCGGCGCGATGTTCAGCCGACCGGGAGCCGAGCCCGATCTGGCGCTGCGTTCCAGCCAGCGGTTCTCGGTGACCGGAACGGCCGCCACGGCGACGGTCACCCTCGCCCCCGGGCAGCGGCTTGACCTGGTGCTGCAGTGGGGTGGCCCGCCGGATCCGCCGGCCGAGGGTGAGGCCGACCGGCTGCTCGACTACACGGTGGCGCACTGGCACAACTGGCTGCGCCAGTCGAGGTACCGCGGACGCTACCGGGAGATGGTGGAGCGGTCCGCGCTGGTGCTCAAGCTGCTGGTCTACCAGCCGAGCGGCGCGCTGATCGCCGCCCCGACCACGTCGCTGCCGGAATCTGTCGGCGGCGTCCGGAACTGGGACTACCGGTACACCTGGATCCGGGACGCGGCGTTCACGTTGTACGGGCTGATGCGGCTGGGCTTTACCGAAGAGGCGGCCAGCTTCATGACCTGGCTGGAGGCGCGCTGCCGGGAGGCGCCAGCCGGCAAGGGTCTGCGGGTGCTGTACAACATCGACGGCAACCCGGACGTGCCGGAATCCACGCTGGACCACCTCGAGGGCTACAAGGGCTCCCGGCCGGTGCGGGTGGGGAACTCGGCGGCCGGCCAGCTGCAGCTGGACATCTACGGCGAGCTAATGGACTCGGTGTACTTGTTCAACAAGTACGGACAGCCGATCGGCTATGAGCTGTGGGAGGCGCTGGGCCGCCAGCTCGACTGGCTGGAGAAGAACTGGCACCTGCCCGACGACGGGATATGGGAGAGCCGCGGCGGGCGCCGCCGGAGCACGTACTCAGCGCTGATGACCTGGGTGGCGTTCGAGCGGGCGACGCGGATCACCCGCCAGCGCGGGCTGCCCGGCCCGCTCAGCCGCTGGCGGGAGGCGGCGGATGCGGCTTACCGTGCGGTGCAGCAGCAAGCCTGGAGCCCGGACCGCCGGGCCTATGTCGGGCATTTGGGCGGCACGACCCTCGACGCGTCGGTGCTGGTGATGCCGCTGGTGAAATTCGCCGGCCCCAGCGACCCGCGGTTTCTCGCCACCCTGGACCGGATCCGCGACGAGCTGGTCAGCGACAGCCTGGTCCGCCGGTACGAAACCGACGGCTCGGATGGGCTGCCGGGCAGCGAGGGCACGTTCAACCTGTGCTCGTTCTGGTATGTGGAGGCGCTCACCAGGTCGGGGCAGATCGACAAGGCCAGGTACGTGTTCGAGAAGATGCTCACCTACGCCAACCACGTCGGGCTGTTCGCGGAAGAGATCGGCCCGGCCGGAGAGGCCCTGGGCAACTTCCCGCAGGCATTTACCCATCTGGCCCTGATCAGCGCCGCCACTAATCTCGACCGGGCGCTGGCGGGCGATGCGCTGCCGCAGTGACGCCCCGCCCGGCGCTGATCGTCGCGGGAACGGCCACCGCGACGACTACCAGCAGGTACGCGCCGGCCAGGCCGGCGTGGTGATAGCCCGCGAACGACGTGGCCCACAGGCACAGCCCGGCGGCCGCTATCGTGCTTGCCAGACCGGCCAGCGTGACGGCAGCCGCGGCCACTCCCGCGGCGGTGGCGGCGAGCGCGACGGCCGGGCCGGCCGGTGCCAGCCGGTTCAGTGCCACAACGGGGCCTGCCGAGGCCAGCCCGGCAGCGCCAAAGCCGAGGACGGCGAAGCCCGCGAACCACCAGCAGCCGCTGGCCTCCGGATCGTGGACCAGGGCCAGGGCGATGAGCGCGGCGGCCATGTAACCAGCCGGAGCCACGACCGCCAGGGACAGCCACCCGAGTTCGCGCCGGCGCCGCCGCCGGCGGGCGAGCCGGATCATCTGCAGCCACAGCGGCACGCCGCCGGCGGCCGCTGTCAGGACCGAGACCGCCAACGCGGCGTCGAAGATCAGATAGCACCACTGCACCAGCGGATGCCCGGGGGCACGGAACCCTTGCAGCTGGGTGAGCTGGATGAACACGATGCCGACGGCGGTCAGCGCCGACCAGGCGAGCAGCACGGTTCCGACCGACGCCCGCATCCTGGCCTCGCGGTCGTGCAGGTGCCGAGGCGGGTTCACCCAGGCGGGCACGGCACGCACGGCCAGGCTGGCCGCCGCGGCCGGGCCGCTCCCGGTGTCCTCCAGCAGCGCGCGGACCTCGTCCCGGTAACGCTCGCGCCACGCCGGCGGGTACAGCATCAGGGCCGTGCTGGCCAGCAGTCCCGGCCCAGCGTGACCCGCCGGTCTCATGCGCCTGCCCAGCCGTGGCTCTCGCCCAGGCGGGCCCGGGCGAGCGACGCGACCCGACTCATCCGGGCCGACTGTTCCGCCAGCGCAGCCCGGCCGGCCGCCGTGATCTGATACGGCCGCCGCCGGTCGGCCGAGGCGAGCGGCTCGATCAGCCCGGCGGCCTCGAGCCGGGCGATCACGGCATAGAGCGTGCCCGCGGTCAGCCGCACGCCCATGGTCTCGGCGACGTCGCGGGTGATCGCGTACCCGTGCTTGGGCTCGTCCGCCAGGCTGGCCAGCACCAGGAGCGGCGGATCTGCCCAGCGGTCGAGTCGGCTGGTCACGCGCTGTCCCTATCTCGTCGTGCTCGAACGGCCCCGAGTTTCGGATTGCCAGTCTAGGTTGGCCGATTATGCTGTTGCCCGCTATACCGCGCGCCGGTATAGCGGGCAACCCGCGCGGGACCGGCTGAGGAGGCTTCGTGGCGCACTCGGCTACCGGCATCAGCAGGCGCGGTCCTCTGGCCGCCAAGGTGCCGGAGATTACCTTCATGTTCTGGATCATCAAGCTGCTCACGACGGCCGGCGGCGAGGCCACCTCGGACTACCTCGCGCTGCACGGCTACCTGCTGGCCGGCGTGGTGGAGGTCACGATCTTCGTGGTCGCCGTGATCATCCAGTTCTCGGTTCGCCGCTACGTGGCCGCGCCCTACTGGTTCCTGGCCCTGGCAATCGCGATCTTCGGCACCGGCGTCGCCGACGCCATGCACCTGATCATCGGCATCCCGTACGGTGGCACAACCGCGCTGTGGGCGTGCGTTCTGGCGATCGTCTTCTGGGCCTGGTACCGCAGCGAGGGCACGCTGTCGATCCACAGCGTCACCACAACCCGCCGCGAGGCGTTCTACTGGGCCACGGTGTTTGCCACCTTCGCCCTCGGAACTGCGCTGGGCGACTTCACCGCCTCGGTGCTGCATCTCGGCTACCTCGGGTCGGTGGTCCTGTTCTTCGTGGTCATCCTGATCCCCGCGGTGGCCTGGCGGTTCGGGATGAACGCGATAGCGACCTTCTGGTTCGCCTACGTGGTCACCAGGCCGCTCGGCGCCTCGTTCGCCGACTACCTCAGCAAGCCGCACGACATCAGCGGACTCAACTACGGCGACGGCCCGACGGCCGTGGTCATGCTGGCGCTCATCGTGATCCTGGTCGGCTACACCGCCATCGCCCGGTACGACATCCAGCGGCCGGCAGTGGCCGTGGCGCCGGACGGCATCCGACGATCTTAGGTATGCCGGGATTCCTGCTGCTGCGGCCGCGGGTCGTCGCGAGGTGGTTGCGCGGTGACGGCCCATCGTTCCTGCTGTAGCGCGTCGGGGAGCCTCCGGGCGCGGAGCTGGGCCTGGAAACCGGCTGGCAGGCAGGCCGGATCCCCGATCTCACCGAGAATGAAGCAGCTGTGGCTGAGGCCCGAAGCGCCGGCGAACAGGAGCGCGAGGGCCAGGGCCTCGCCGGCCAGGTCCCACGGGCCGGTCCGGATGTGCTCACTGAACAGGAACACCCCGAGCAGAGTGGCCGACATCGGGTCCAGGATCGTGAACCCGGGCTGTGATGCCGCCAGCGGCCCGGCCGCCATCGCCTGTGCGGCCAGCAGCATCGTCGCGGCCCCGACGACCAGGAGCGCATACAGCGACCAGGTAGAGAAGACGGCGCCGATGCCGCCGCCCAGGTGCGAGCTGAGCTCCTTGATGATCGCGGCCACGAAACCCCATGCCAGCCCGGTGGCCGCCCCGAGCAAGGCTGCCCGCCCGGTGGGGGATGCGCCAGGCCGGCGGGCCAGCCTGGTGGCCGCTACGACGGCCGCCAGCACGACGGCCAGCGTGATCAGGCCCGCCAGGATCCACGACAGACCCGTCGCGTACAACCGCCCGCCGGACGGCGACGCGAGGCCGAGGAACAGCGCGATCCCCGCCGCCATGGCGGCCGCGGCCAGCCAGTCGCGGCGCTTGATCCGGACCTTCCGTCGGCCGGCGAAGGCCATGTAACCGAAGACGAGAAGCAGCTCGATCGCCAGCAGGGGCTGGACCAGGGCGAGGGCGCCGTACCGCAGCGCGGTGAGCTGGAACAGGAAACCGGCGATCATGCTCGCGATGCCCAGCAGCCAGATCGGGCGGCGAGCCAGGCGCAAAATCAGCCCGACGTCGAAGCCACCGCTCGGCTGCACGGTCTTGGCCCCTTGGCGCTGGGCCACCGAGGACGTCGCGGTACAGAAGCTGGCCGCGATGGCCAGCAAGATCGCCTTCTCCATCTCTCGCTCCCTGGGCACGGCCTGCCATGCCCGCCGCCCATGACGCCCGAACAGCGCCGCGGTGTGCGTAATTCCCAGCCTGCCGGGCGGTCATGCCAGGGTAAACAGGACGACCCGGGGCCAGGCCCGGCCACGCTCAATCGGGGGCCGCACCGGTGCCCGGTTCCGCTTCGTCCGTGGGCCGACGGGCCCGGTTCACCTCGCGGGAGATCGCCCAGGCGTCCGCCACGGGACCCATGTGCCCGAGCTTGTCGGGGTTGCTTACCGAGCGGATCGTCTGAATCTGCCCGTCGAGCACGTCGAGCATCAAGGTGAAGAGCACCTTGCCGTCCCGATCGCGGAAGATCGCGCCCGGCTGGCCGTTCACCTCGCGTGGCTCCAGCGTCACGTCGATCTGGACGAGCAAGGGGAAGATCGAGGCAAGCACCCGGGTCACCTTGTCGGCGCCGATGACGGTCCTGGCCAGCGCCGGGACCTTGCCGCCGCTGTCCCCGGCCAGCGATGCGTCGGCGGCGAGCAGCTCGCGCAGGCTGTCGACGTCGCCTTCGCGCAGCGCGCCGAAGAACCGCGCGGCCAGTTTCTCTCGCTCGGCGCGGTCGGCCTCGAAACGAGGGCGCCCCGCGTCCACATGCCGCCGCGCCCGCACCGCGAGCTGGCGGCACGCCGCCTCCGACCTCCGCACCGCCGACGCGATCTCCGGGAAGCCGAAGCCGAAGACCTCACGCAGCACGAAGACCGCGCGTTCGAGCGGCGTCAGCCGCTCCAGGAGCAGCAGCGCCGCCATCGATACCGAATCGGCCAGCTCCGCGGAGCGTTCCGGGTCCTCGTAGGGGTCGGTCAGCAGTGGCTCGGGAAACCACGGTCCGACGTATGCCTCCCGCCGGACGCGGGCCGAGCGCAGCACGTCGATCGAGATCCGGGTGACCACGGCGGAGAGAAAGGCCTTGGCCGATGTGGGCTGTGTGGGGGAGGCCTCGTAGCGCAGCCAGGTGTCCTGGACCGCGTCCTCTGCCTCGGTCACGCTGCCGAGAATCCGGTAAGCGATCGAGAACAGCAGTGGCCTTAGTTCCTCAAATACCTCCGCCCTGCTCATGTGAGTTCGTCCTTGAAACCTTGGCGCCACGAGGGGTAGCGCAGCTGCCAGCCGAGCTCCCGCTTGGCCTTGGCGTTGCAGAAGCCACGCCCCTCGGTCATCATGCCCACCGCCATCTCGCCGGCCAGCAGCCGGGCCAGCCACCTGGGGATCCGCCTCGGCGGCTTCCCGCCCGCACACCTGGCCAGGTAGGGCAGCCATTCGCTGGCCGGAGCCGGCTCGTCGTCGACGATGTTGAACACGCCCTTTGCCTGCTGCTCCACGGCCAGGACCGTGGCGCTGGCCGCGTCGTCGAGGTGCAACCACGAGAAGTAGCCGGTGCCGCCCCCAACCAGCGGGAACATCCGCTTGCGCACGAGGCTGACCTGATCGTCGGTGGCGCCCGGCCCGTAGAGCGCGCCGTAGCGCAGCACCGCGCCGCCCGCCCTGACGACCACGTCCTCGAGGTGGCTGGTCGCCTGGATCCCCGCCGCCATCGCCACCCCGGCCGTCTCGAGCGGATCCTCCTCGGTCATGAGCCCGCCGCCCTCGCGGATTCCGTAGGAGATCGCGGCGCTCTGCGCCACGAAGTTGGTGACGCCGGTCGCGTCGGCCGCGGCCAGCAGGTGATCCGCCCCCTCGCTGCGGAGCCGGTTGGTGCCGGCGAAGAAGCGGTCGGGCTTCCTCAGGTTGGGCTTGCCGGCGTGCGCCTCGGAAAGCGCCGTCATCTCGTTCACGATCGCGTCCGGCCGTGCGGCGGCCACCGCTGAACCGACCGAGATCGCATCCAGCCCGTCCATCACGACACCTTCCGCGCCCAGCTCCTGCAGCAGGCCCAGCTTGGCGCCGCTCGTTGTCGTCGCCGTCACCTCGTGACCGCGGGCGACGAGCTGCGGCAGCAGCCGCCGCCCGATCACGCCCGTGCCGCCTGCAACGAATACTCGCATGGCGATCACCTTCCCGATGTCCAAGAATTGGCTCTCAGCCCCGAGACGAGGCGGCCGTGGCCGTCTGTGACATGTGGACCGGCGGGCGATGCGCGGTGCGGCTGACGTCTGGGCCGTCAGCGGCTGTTGGTTCCCGGGCGGGTTTGCTGACGGGTCGGCTGCGGTGGCCGGGCGCGGCTGCCCACGATGAGGGCGGTGAACAAGGCGAGGACGGCGCTGACCAGGAGGACGATCGCCGCGGTCATGACCGCGACCTCCTTCGCGATCAGGGCCGCCGCCTGCCGCATGCGGTCCAGCCGGGTGGCTTCCTGCTCCTGCTCCCACGCGGGCATGCGCTGGCCCGCCCAGAGCCTGGCGGACACGGCCAGCATGCCGGCGAGGTGAGGCTCGGACCGGAGCAGGCGGGATTCAATGCGCTGCAGTTCGCGCTGCTGGCGGCGGTTAAGGCTCATGACGTGCTCCTGAGCTGCGATCAGCTGTCGGCGTGAGCACACGCCGGGAAGACGGCCGGAGGCCCGGGTGCGGGTCCTGGCCTGCGTCAGGGCCCGCATCCCGGGGTGGTCAGCGGCGGGCGGGCCGACGCAGGGCGACGGCGCCCAGGCCGATTGCTGCGAAGGCGATCAGCAGACCGCCGGCGAAGCTGTTCGACCAGAACATCGGGTCGGTGACGGAGTGCGCGTGGCTGAGGATGGGCCCAGCGATGATCAGCCAGACACCCAGCACGGCGCTGCCGACCTGCAGGCCGGCGAATCCGCGCGAGCTGGCCAGGGCGAGGGCGCCCACTCCGGCCACCACCAGGCCGGAGATGAGGTTGACGGTGTTGGCGTTGGTGCCCCCGTGCTGCAGCGTGATGAACCACGGGGACAGGGCGACCCAGACCCCGGTCAGCGCCCCGAGCACCGCAGCCATCTGCGCGGCGAGGTCGCGTCCGGTCGCCGACAGCGTGTATTCGGCCTGGCCGGGGGCAACAGCCTCAAGACCCTGCGCGGACGCGCCATTGGACTCCGTACGGCGGATGAGTGGGGTGGACATGGCATGCTTCCTTTCTTCTGGCAGCGGACGGCGGCCCGTCACGCTCCATCTGGCTACGAGCGTCACGCGCGGCTGGGTGAGCTGGCATCGCACACACCGTGCGATTTGGAGTTCCGGCTGGTCAGGAGGACGGCGGCAGCCGCGTACCTCCCGGCGATCCGCCCGCGCTGGTCAAGTCGATCGCCGCTGAGCAGGCACAACGTCAGAAGAACCAGAAAGGCCCGGCTGCCCGGCGCTGGCCGCCGCCGGCGGTGCCTCACCCAGGTGTGCGATGCGGCTCACCCAGGGGGTGCCGGGATCACCCAGCGGTTCAGCTCGCGAGCTTGCGCGGCGATGGCGCGAGCAGGCCGAGGGCCCGGGCCCGGTCCACGGTCTCGTGGCGGGTGTGCGTGCCGAGCTTGGCGTACAGATGCCGCATGTGCGTCTTGACGGTGTACCAGGACAGCAAGAGCTCATCGGCGATCTCTCGCGCGGACAGGTTGGTGGGCAGGTAGCGCAGGACGCGCGTCTCGCTCTCGCTGAGCGGCTCACGCGGCGCCAGCGGCTGGTCCGGCGATGACGCGGCCCTGCTCGCCCCGGCGAGCTGGCTCAGGATCTCGGAGATCAGCGAGGGGTGCGCGGTGCGGTGCCGGGGGTGGCGTTCGAGCAGCCCCGAGACGGGGTGCAACAGGAACGGCAGCACCGTGCCGTCGGGCTCAGCGATGTCCAGCGCGCGCTCCAGGGCGCTCTCCGCGGCGTCCGGGTCGCCAAGCGCGTCTCGCGCGGTCGCCTCCAGCAGCAGCGCCTCGGTCACCGAGGCCTGGTTGATCGCCGAGACGGAGCCACTGACGACAGGCTCGAGGGCGGCGGTGGCCGCCAGCGGGTCGCCTTGGGCGAGCCGCAGCGCGGCCAGCGCTGTGCGCATCTCGACGGTTTCCCGCTCTTGCTCGCCGAGCTCGGCGAGGGCCTGCTCGGCCTGCTGCGTGGCGCCGGTCCGGATCAGGGTTCGCAGCAGCGATGCATGCAGTTGCCCGGCCAGCCGGTGCGGTGTGACGAGCCGCTCCGCCTGCCGCTCGGCGGCCCGGAAGCCGGCCAGCGCATCATGCTCCCGGCCCCGCGCCAGCTCGAACAGCGCCCGGACGTAGTGCAGTCCCAGCGCCGCAGCGGGCTCGGCTTCCTGCCTTACCGTGCGCTGGGCGCGCTGGATCCACGGCTCTGCCTCCTCGAGCCGTCCCTGCCAGACCAGCGCGGCGCCCAGCGCGAGATAGGCGTCGCCGGCGAGCGGATCCTCGGTCCAGCCGTGCCTCCGGGCCAGTTCGACCGCCTGCCTGCTTGGCTCCAGGACCAGGGCGAACGACCGTCCCAGCTGGACCCTCGCCCAGTGCACGAGGCTGGCGAACTCCAGATACGGGCGCCCTATCTGGCGTGCCAGCGTCCTGGCGTGTTCGAGATGCTGCTCCGCCTCTGCGTAGCCCCCGGTCCAGAACTCGGTGGCGCCGAGCTTGAGCAGCGCCATCGCGCGCAGTTCCTCGCCCAGCCCCATCTCCGCCGCCGCCAGGGTCACCGCCGGCTCGACCAGCCGTTGCGCTTCTTCGACCGCGACCGGGAGGTCGCTGCGCAGCTGAGCCAGGGTGAGCCGCAGCATCGCCAGCGCGACCTGCAGGTGCCCGCTCCGGCCCGCGGGCACGGACGCGGACCGTTCCGCCGCCAGCTGGAGGTTGCGCTCGGCGTCTGCGAACGATCCCCGGTTCAGCTCCAGGGCTGCCAGCAGCGCGGTCAGCTCCGCGTCGGTGGCGATCAGGCCGGCGGGGAAGCCGGCCAGCAGTTCATCCGCGGTGGCTTGCTGGCCATCGAGGACGAGGCCGAACCAGTGGTCAAACAGCAGGCGGGCGGCCCGGCCCCAGTCCTGGGCCGCCTGGGCGTGCCGGACCGCATCCGCGGCGAATCCGTTCTCGGCGAACCAGCCGGCGGCCGCGCCGTGCAGCCGGGTCAGCTCGTCGTGCTGCGCGGTATCCAGCAGCTCGAGCTGCAGCAGGTCCGCGAACAGGGGGTGATAACGGAACCAGGACCGGTGCGCGTCCAGCGCGACAACGAACGCATTCGCCTGCTCCAGCTCCCGCAGGATCCGCCCTCCGCCGGGGCTCCCGGTGAGCAGGTCCGCGAGCTCGCCGTTCACCCGCCCCAGCACCGACGTCCGCACCAGGAGCCGCCTGACCTGCTCCGGCTGGCGTTCCAGCACCTCGGCGAGCAGGTACTCGGCCACCGTCCGCTCGCTGCCGGAGAACCCGGCAGCGAACAGATCCGGATCCGGGTGCCCGGCCAGCGACAGCGCAGCCAGCCGCAGGCCGGCCGCCCAGCCCTCGGTTCGCTCGTGCAACAGCGCCAGGGCCGAGTCGGACAGCCGCACCCCGGCCGCCTCCAGCAGGTCGCGCGACTCGTCGAGCGTGAAGCGCAGGTCGGCGGCACGGATCTCGGTCAGCTCCCCGTCCAGGCGCAGGCGGTGCAATCCCAGCTGAAGGTCACGGCGGCTGGCGAACACGAACCGCAGGTCCGCCGGCGCGCGCATCATCAGCAGCTCGAGCTGGCGCAGCGCGTCGGCCGAGCGCAGCTCGTGCAGATCATCGATCACCAGCCAGAGCCGGTCCGGCAGTGAATGCAGATCCTGCAGCAGCCACTCCACGATCGCCCAGCCGTCCAGATCTGGCGCCGCCGTCAGCGGCCGCACCAGCTTCGACCCGATCACCGTCTCGCGGAGCGCATCGGCCACCGAGATCAGGAACTGCTGCGCGTCGTGCTCCTCGCCGTGCACCGGCACCCACGCGGCCCGGTCCGCCAGGCCCTCCTCGGCGATCCACGAGCGAAGCAGAACGGTCTTCCCGCTCCCGGCGGGCGCTGACAGCACCGTCACCCGTTCCGCCCCGCTGAGACGGGCGAACAGCGCCGGGCGGCAGACGACCCCTCGCCCCGCAGCCCCGGAGGCGGCCTCCGGCATCATGGCGAACCCCCGGCGAGCTGGTCACCACGCTGCATGCTTATCCCCAACACCACGCCGCCGCTTTAAACTCCCGATCCCGGCGGGCTATAGCACAGGGTGTGCGATGGCCGCTCACCCAGGGTGCGACCATCCTGGGTGGACAGATCGAAGCTCGTCGGAAAGGACGCCGGTGACCCGCGAGGAGCGCGACCCGCAGCAGACCTACGAGATCCGCGTTCGCGGCCATCTCGGGACGAAGATGCTGCGCGCGTTCCCGGCCCTCAGCGCTCAGGCGCGGGGCGAAGATACGCTGCTGACGGGTTGCCTCCCAGACCAGGCCGCCGTGTACGGCCTGATCGTCATGCTCGAGTCGCTCGGCCTGGAGTTGGTCGAGTTCCGCCGCCTGCCGCGCTGACCCGCCAGATGAGGCCAAGACGTTCTCTGCCGTACCACCAGCCCCAGCCACCTCAGACAGACCCGCTCAGATATCCGGTTTTCATGATCTGGGTCGATAACGACCCAAATACGCCACCTCATCGACCCAGATCATGAAAACGACCCGCGCGCTCGGCCCCGGGCAGCCGCCCGATCCGCGGCGTCCTGGGCGGGAGCCGCGCTGCGGGCGAGATCACGGCATGTACTGCGCGAACCAGTCGAGCATGGGCTGCGGGCGGCGCTGGAACTCCAGGTAGCCGTCCCACCGGGCGGTGGTTCCCTCGATCCACTGCAGCTTCTTGCCGGCCACCGGGATGTTGTCGTACATCGCCTGGACGTCGCTGGGGTCGGTGAGGGTGTCGCCGCGGACCTGGTACAGGAACGTCGGCACGCGGACGTTTTTGGCCCACTGCTGCGGGACCCGCCGCTCGAGCCCGATGCTGGTGCGCAGGCGCAGCAGGGTGTTGAAGTCGTCGAGGCGGCCGCCGAGGCCCAGCACGGCCAGCCGGCGTTCGGCGATGTAGCGCGGGGTCACCGGCTGCGGTGAGACGAGGCAGCGCACGCCGTCGAACGCCGCGGGGAAGCGGGTCATCGCGGCGAACGTCGACACCGCGCCCATGCACCGGCTGAACAGCCCGATCACCATCTCGCGGGTGTCGGGGCGGGTGCGCGCGTACTCCAGCGAGCCGGCGACGTCGCGGCTTTCGGTGAAGCCGTGGGTGACGACGCCGCCGTTGGCCGCGTTGCTGAGGCCGTGGTTGCGCAGGTCGTAAGCGAGGACGTTGTATCCGGCGTCGTGCAGGATCTTGTAGTCGGGGACCAGGTCGACTTCGAATCCGTTGCCGCTGGGCGCCCAGTCGGCGTGCCAGGGCTGCAGCTGGGTGGGAATGCCGGAGCGGCTGAATCCCAGCGGGTGGTTGGCGATGATCAGCTTGGCCGACCCGGGCGCGGGGATGAACCAGGCCTCCAGCGGCACCCCGTCGAGCGCCGGGAACGTGACGTCTTCGTACTCGAGGCCGTGCTCGGACGGCCAGTGCAGGACGGGGGACCGGCGCGGCGAGCTGAACCCGTCAGCGAAACGCCGCAGCGCCTCGTCGGCCTGCTCCCGGGATGACCCGGTCTTGTCTTGTACCTCAGTCATCGGCAGGCTCCTCCCGCTGTGGACGTGCTGACGCTTCCCACCGTGCGGCGGAGCCCGTGCACGGGGAAGCAGCCGGATCTTCCTGGGAAAATCTGTCCCAGGCTGCGGCCGGCCCGCGGATCGGCGGCTCGCCGATACTGGAAGGGTGTCCGAACTGGGGTCCGCGCTTCGCCAGTGGCGTGACCGGCGCTCGCCGGCCGACGCCGGCCTGCCCGCGTCGCGCGCCAGGCGCGCGCCGGGTCTTCGCCGCGAAGAGCTCGCGCAGCTGGCCGGCATCTCGGTCGACTACGTGACCCGTCTGGAGCAAGGGCGGGTCAGCACGCCGTCCGGCCAGGTGCTGGAGTCACTGGCACGGGCGCTGCGCCTGACCGGAGAAGAGCGAGATCTGCTGTTTGCGCTGGCCCGGCGGATACCCAGGCAGGACCGGATGCGCACCGAGCTGACCCCCAGCGTGCAGCGCCTGCTCGAACAGCTGCAAACCCCGGTGTGCGTGTACGACGCGTGCTGGACCCAGCTGGCGTGGAACCGTTCGTTCGCCGTCCTGCTCGGCGACCCGGGCGGCTGGCGTGGCCTGGACGCCAATCTTCTCTACCGCTATCTGGTGGGTGCCCCGACCCGGGTCCGGCGAAGCACCGAGGAAGGCGAGGAGTACCTGAACGCGTACGTGGCTGACTTGCGCGCCACCCAGGCGCGGTTCCCGCACGATCCCCAGGTAGCCAAGCTCATCGCCGCGCTGTCCGCAGCTTCGTGTGATTTCGCCGCCCTGTGGGAGGGCCATCCGATAGCCGCCCTGCACGAGACGCACAAGACGATCGAGCACCCGCAGGTCGGTCTGCTGCACCTGGACTGCGACGTGCTCAAGGTCGAGGGCTCCGACCTCAGGGTCGTTTTGTTCACGGCGGCGCCGGGGACGCCTCAGGCCGATGCCCTCAGCCTCCTGGCATCGCTCGACGTGACGCCCGTTGCCTGACGGCATTTGCGGGTGTCAGTCACTCACGCGTGCTGCCTGTTCCTGGATCCAGGCTTGCGCCAGCGTGGTCCAGATCGCGGCCTCGCCGGCTCCGCGGGCCAGGCCGAGGCTGTGCGGGCCATGGGCGAACATGTGCACGGCGTGCGGAACATTGCTGGCCGCGAGCGCCGAGGCAAGCCGGTAGGTGTGTTCCGGCAGGACGTAGGGGTCCTCGGCGGTGTGCCACACGAAAAAAGGCGGCGACCCGGGCGTGACCAGCGCGTCCAGCGATGTCGACCGGCGCAGCTGCGGGCTGGCGTCCTCGCCGAGGAGGATCAGCCGGGCAGGCCGGTAGGTCTCGGTTTCCATCGAGGTGATGGCGTACCCGAGCACAGCGAACTGCACCGTCTGATCGGGCGCGGCGCCTGGGGCAAGGGCGGCCAGCCCGGCCAGATGGCCTCCCGCGGAGAACCCGATGAGTCCGATCCGCCGCGCGCCTTCGCCCCGCCGGCGGCCGATCTCGGCGCGCAGCGCGTTCAGCGGCACCGGGTGCCGGACGTTGAGCGGATAACGGAACACGCTCGCCCGCACTCCCATCTCGCCAAGCCACCTGGCCACCGGCTCGGCTTCATGCGGCGCGTGTTGGGCGTACCCGCCGCCTGGCAGGACGATCATGTGCGCGTCCGGCACCGGAAAATTCATGGTCGGTCCTTACCAGAGGCTCCCCTCGACAGGCATTGACCCCGATCCTCACAGCGGCGCCGGCTCCGGCGGTATCCACAACCTGACTGAAATCGCCTGCTCCGGGGAGCCGCTAAACGCTGACCGGCGCGCCCGTGTGGTCGATGAGCTCACGGAGCTGGTGGCGGCCGGCGATGCCGAGCTTGGGGTAGCAGCGGTGCAGGTGTGAGGCGACGGTGTTCGGGGACAGGAACAGCCGGTCGGCGATCTCGGCGTTGGTCAGGCCGTGGCTGGCGAGTATGGCGATCTCGCGTTGCTGGGGGGTCAGCCCATCCAGCGCGCTCCGGGCGGTGGGCGGGGTCTGCGCGACGCCGCAGGCACGCAGTTCCGACTCCGCACGCCACGTCCACGGCGCCGCTCGGAGGTGGCGGAACGTCCGCAGGGCGTCGTCGAGCATGGGCTTGGCGTCGTTGATCCGCCGCTGCCGGCGCAGCCACTCTCCGAAGTCGAGCTGCAGCTGGGCCCGCTCGAACGGCCACGCCTTCGCTGTCGCATCGGCCAGGGGCGCGGCGAGATACGCCCCGGCGTCGGCGGGCTCGGCGAGGAGCCCGCGGGCGCGGGCCGCAAGCTGCTCTAGCCGCGGCCCGGGCGCGGGATCCACGCGAGCCAGCGCGCGCTCGACGAGCGTCCTGGCCTCGAGGCGCCGTTCGGCGCGAGCAGCCGCGGCGGCGAGGTCGGCGATGGCGAGGTAGGAGAAATGATGGTGCAGCGCTGTGCCGTCGGCGGCGAACAGCTGGCTGAGCTGCGCGTAGGCGGTCACGTAGCTGCCCTGGGCCAGGGCGGCGAGTCCGGCGGCGTGCCGGGCCCTGGCGGCGAAGCCGCGGATGTCGGCCGCGTCGACGGCGGTGACCACGCGGGCAAGCAGCGGGGCTACCCGGTCCTGTTCGCCGCGCATGGCCGCCACGGTGGCGGTGGTCAGGTCGGCGGTGGCAGCGACGGATTCCATCTTGTAGGCGGCGGCGATGTCGTCGCCCTCGCGCGCGGCGGCGATCGCATCGTCCCAGCGGCCGCTGTCGATCAACGCCCACTGCAGCGCCGACAGGACCGCGCCGCTGCCGCCACGGACGCCGGGGGCGCGCAGCCGGGTGAGGGCCTCGTGCAGCACCCTGACCGCCACCTCGGTCTGGTCCAGGATCCAGGCCGCCGCGCCGACCTTGGCCGGGTCCGTGAGGATGCCCTCGGCGACCCGGTGCAGGAACGGGACGGTCTCCGCTCTCGCACCGAACGGATCCGTGCACGCCCTGATCCATATCCGGTGCTCGTCAGCGCGGCTGGCCGGCCAGCCGTCGGCCGGCCGCACGGGCCCGGGCAGCGCGTCGAGCATGCGCAGGGCGGCACGAACCTTCGCGCACGCTTGCGGGTTCCCGGTTGTGTGCGCGGCCGTAGCGGCGAGCCCGGTGGCGTCCCACGCGACCGTCGGCGTGCGCGGGGCGGCCTCGGCCGCGACGGACAGGAGCGTGTCCAGTGCCTCGGTGTTCCGGCTGGACCAAAGCAGCGACCATCCGATATCCAGCCGGGCGTCGGTGCGCAGCTCCGGGTCGGATGTCAGGGTGAGCGCCCGGTTCGCCAGGTCGCGTACCCAGTCTGCCTGGCCGGCACGCAGGGCAAGACCGGCGGCGGCGAGCAGCCGGC